>JALYXI010000157.1 GCA_030947245.1 Acidobacteriota bacterium | reverse complement strand
GCCCGGGTCGATGTGGCCTTGCAAATCGGCGCAACTTCGGAAACGGTCGAAGTCACGGCAACGCCTCCCGCTCTCCAAGCGGACCGCGCCGACGTACAGACCACCTTTTCCGCGAAGCAGCTCATCGATCTTCCCAGCTTGAACCGGAACGCGCAGGCTTACGAGCTGCTCGCCCCGGGTGTTTCGCGCATTGGTTTTGCGCACGCCTCCAGCGAAAACCCACAAGGAAGCGTGCAGGCGCAGGTCAACGGCCAGCACTTCAGCGGCACGGGATTCCAGCTTGACGGTACGGAAAATCAGGATCCGATTCTGGGAATTATTGTGATCAATCCCAACATCGATTCTTTGAGCGAAGCGAAAATCGCCGCTCAGGATTACGACGCCGAATTCGGTTACGCGGGGGCGGGAATTCAGAACCACTCCACCAAATCCGGCACCAACCAGCTTCATGGTTCCGCATTCGATTATTTCCGCAACAACTCGCGTGGCTTTAACGATTTCGGCCGCGATCCGTTCACTGAGCCGAACAGCGCGCCCATCCTCCGCTACAACCAGTTCGGCGGTTCCATCGGTGGCAAGATCATTAAAGACAAGTTGTTCTTTTTCGGCGACGCGGAACTTGTACGCCAGCGCTTTGGCGGTTCTTCACTTACCACGGTTCCGACCGCGGATGCCCGCAACGGGGATTTCAGCGCGTACCTGGCGGCCAATCCCCAGAACGCGATCTATGATCCCGCAACCGGCGACCCCGCCACGGGAGTCGGCCGTAGCCAATTCCCCGGGAATCGCATTCCGGCCAACAGAATCAGCCCGCAAGCGCGCGCTATTCTGGCGTACTTTCCGCTACCGAACACAGGCGGGGGGAACCCATTCAATAACTACACGGGTTCCGGCGGTGGATCGTTCGACGCCAATAAATGGGATACCCGCGCTGACTACTTCAGAAGTCAGAACACGTCGATCTTCGGGCGCTACAGTAACCATCAGTTTGAACGCAGCGCCGTCGGGACTTTCGGCTCGCTTGCGGGTGGACCGGCGTTCAACACCGTGAATTTCGCAGGCAACTCTTTCGTCCGGAATCAGAGCATCTCCATCGGCTTGACACACACGTTCACGCCCACGCTGGTCTCTGACTTCCGCTTCGGGTACATGAAATACAATGTCAATACTTCGCCCAACGGCCTCGGTACGCAGCCCGCCACGGCTGCCGGCATTCCAAACTTGAATCTCGACAATACGTTCACGTCCGGCCTGCCGTATTTCAACTTCGTGGATACGAACAACAATCAGATCACCAGTCTCGGGTATGGGCTCGGCGCCAATCAGTGCAACTGCCCGCTTATCGAAGATGAAGGCCAGTATCAGTTTACCGGCAACGTCACCAAGATTCAGGGTAACCACAGCTTTAAGTTCGGCGCGGACATCCGGTACGCCAAGAATCTTCGCGTTCCCAGCGATTCCCATCGCTCCGGCGAGCTTACTTTCAACACGCAAAATACCGGCTTGGTGAACTCGGTGGGCGGAAGCGCTGTGAACGGTCTTGCGTTCGCCACCTTCCTGCTGGGTGATGTTACCGGCTTCTCCCGCTATGTCAGCACGAGTACGGATGCCGCAGAGCGCCAGCGCCGCTGGTTCTTCTACGGGCAGGATTCCTGGCGCGTGACTCCGAAGCTCACCATCAACTATGGCTTGCGATGGGAACTGATCTTTCCGGAAACGGTGAATGGCAAAGGCAAAGGAGCACAGTTGGATCTAAGCACCGGCCTAATCAATGTTTTCGGTGTCGGCAACGTTTCCGATCACGGCGTGCAGCAGATGAACTACCTGAACTTCGCGCCTCGTTTGGGGGTCGCTTACCAGCTCAATCCTAAAACTGTAATCCGCAGCGGCTACGGATGGTCTTATGAACTCGGAACGTTTGGCGCCACGTTCGGCCACAACGTAACTCAGAATCCTCCGGTTCTGTTCAACCAGACTCCCAGCAGCCCGAACGGCCAGGCCTTCCAGACTGTGTTCAATCTCGCGACGGGTCCACCCAGCCCGAACGGTCTCTTCACCGTTCCCGCCTCCGGCCAATTTATTTTGCCGGATGGAGTCGGCGCCAAGGCCCGCTCGGCTGACGTTCGCCTGCCGCGCGTGATGGCTTATAACTTTACTGTGGAACGCCAGATCGCGAATCAGACGTCGATTTCAATCGGCTATGTCGGCAACGTAGGCCGTCACGTAGGTGGCGGTTCCGGCGACGGTTTCAACTACAACGTCAACCAGGCCGCATTTGTCCCTGGCGTTGCGGACGCTAACACGCTGAAGCCCTTCTATAACAAGATTGGCGCCAACGGGCAGCCTCTTCGTTGGACACAGGGAATCGATCTCTATTGCCAGTGTCTTACTAACGAGTACAACTCGCTTCAGGTTCAGCTTAAACGCAATTTCGCTTCCGGTTACACCACTCAAGTAAGCTACACGTTCCAGGATGATGTTGTGGATAGCTCCGATTCGTACACCATCCTCTACAATCGTCCGCTTGGCCGGGGGCGGGCGAATGCAATTCCCGATCACGAGCTCACGATCGCGCAAAGCTACGATCTTCCGTTCGGCAAAGGCAAGCGGTACGGCGCCAACCTGAATCCCGTTGTCGACTACGCACTCGGTGGCTGGACACTCAGCGGCACCACATTCTTCTATAGTGGCTTGCCGTTTACACCCAACATCAGCAGCTACCCCGCCGGCGTCGTCCGCCCCAATCAGGGACCGAATAATAGGCCGGATATCGGTACGGGAAGCCCTTATGCGTCAGACCAGAACCGCGATCACTTCCTGAATATAGGCGCGAACGGAGCTCTTTCCAGCGCTTTCGCTGTTCCTGCCAATAATACGTTCGGCATCTACGGTATCAACACGCTTCGCGGCCCGATCTTTATCAACCAGGATCTATCGATTGCGAAGAATCTTCGCGTATCCGAGAGATTCCGTGCCCAGCTCCGTGGCGAAGCCTACAACGTTTTCAACCACGCGAACCTGGGTGGCGTCAACGGGAACGTCAACGGCAACAACGCCGGAAACATCACCTCCATCGCATACGGCTCCACCATGCGCCGCCTGCAGTTCGCACTTCGCTTCGATTTCTAATCTATCGGGGTGTTCAGTCAGGCTCTTCCGTAAATTGGGCCGGGGCGATCCCGCAGCATCACGGCGGGACGTCCTGCGATCACCGCCATAATTTCGGCCGTGATGGACAGGGCAATGGCTTCCGGCGTATCCGCGCCGATATCGAGTCCGACCGGCGCGTACAAGTTGCTTTGCCGCGGGACGTGTAGTTCCGACAGGATGCGCTCCGTCCGGGCGCGTGGTCCAAGCACTCCGGTATAGCGCAGCGGGATGGGTAGAAGCCGTTCCAGCAGTAGCCGGTCCTGAGGATAATTGTGGGTCATAATGACTACCGCTGCTTCCGGGGGGAGTTCGAGGCCGTCCAGCGGACTCGCGGTGTCGATTGTTTTCACGGCATCCGCTGCGGGAAAGCGATCACGCGCCGCGTAGGCGGGGCGGCCATCCGCCACCGTGACATGCCAGCCCAGAAGCTTAGCGGCGGACACCAGCGGAATGGCGTCATGGCCCGCGCCGAAGATAATCAGGCGCTGTGGCGGGGCAACGTGCTCAATCACAATTTCTGAATCCTGGAGGCGCACGATGCGAGGGATGCCCTGGCGCAGAAGTGGCTCCAGTTCCCGGCCGAGCGGCGTGTCCTTGATTGGGCCGCCCAGGAGCGGGCCGCCCGGTTCTCCACCGAGCCATAAGCGCCGGCCTGTGTTCTCTCCCCGAATGACGGTGGCCATCCACCCGGACGTCTGAGTCCGGCGGCAGCTATCCAGGAACTCCAAGGCCGCCTGAACCGGTTCCCAATCGAGACGCTCCAGCAGCACATCCACGACGCCGTTGCATCCCAGGCCAAACTCCCAGATCGCGTCCTCGCCGGAAGCCGTGTCGTAGGTGCGCAACACTGGCTTGCCCGCTTCCGTGAGCCACCATGCTTTGCGGGCGAGATCGCCTTCGAGACAGCCGCCGCTTACCGACCCGATGCGCTCGCCATCGGGGAGCAACAGCATTCGCGCTCCCGGCCGGCGGTAGGCTGAACCTTCGACGCGCACTACCGTGGAGAGCACACCTTTCCCGGTTCTCCGCCACGCGGCCAGAATTTCGGCGAGTTCTTTCATTCGGCTAGGCTCATTCGGACAAGCCGCGGTACTGGGCAGGGGTATCCACATCGACGGCGGCTTCGGGACATGGCAGGCGCATGGCTTTGGAAGCGTTCCGGATGATAATGTCCTTACAACCCCGGTCCGGTTCAAGCGCAAGTAAACTGTCGAAAAACTCGCGCGCGAACAGCGCGGGGACACCCACGGTTTCTGAATATTGGGAAGCTACGATGGGGAGGCCGGAGGCGTGATGCGCGGCCAGCAGCCCGTTGAGGATCGCCGGCGTAATCAGCGGTTGATCGGCGAGCGCCAGAATCAGGCAGTCCATATCCGCGTCGCGAGCCGCCTGCGCGCCTACGCGAATACTGGCGCCCATACCCTCCGCCCAGCGTGGATTTTCGACTATTTCGACCGGCAATCCGGAAAGTTCCGGCCGCATTCGTTCGATTGAGGAACCCAGAACGACAAACACCCGGTCGCAGCGGGACGCGATGGCTACCCGCGCCGCGTGGCGCAACAGGCTTTCACCCTGATACGGCAATAGCTGTTTCGGTTGGGCCATGCGCTCGGAGGCGCCGGCGGCCATTAAGACAAGTCCTGTCATTTCCGGCATGTTGCCCTTGTTCTTACGGTAGCAGCGTGGGCCCTCACTTGCTTACAATGCGGGTGATGCGTTCCGTCGTGTTGCCTGGAATTTTATTGTTCGCCGCGGTTCCGGGTATCGGGGCCGCGGGCGAAGCCCAACTTCAGAAATCGTGCACGGCCTGCCACCCGCTGGCTCCCATCCATGCGGCGCGCCTCTCCCGGGCGGAATGGTCGCGGGAACTGGATAAGATGGCGGCTTTGGGAGCTAAAGTTCCGAACCGGAAAGCTCTTTTGGATTATCTGACGGCGCGCTACGGAAACGCGAAAGTGGCCCGGGCTGGAAATTAATCCAGGGTTTCCGGCTCAATCGCGATATTCCGTTCGCCGGCTTGCTTCTTTTCCCAATATTTCTTCATCCAGGCTTCCCAACTCTTGCCGGCCGCCGTGTCGCGCCCGGTGAAGGCGAGCCCCTGGATCTCCGAATAGCGGATGGACAATTTCCTGTCTGAACTCTTAGGGAATAGCCGCACTTCCGAATCGTTCAGACCCGCGCCGGTCCGGCGATCGAAAATATAGCCTTCCACGCGCGACCCGTCTTTCCGCGTGATGGTGATGTCGCCCCGGTAATCGAATGCTTTCTCGAGCGCGTCGCGCAACTCTTCTTCGCTCGCATTCTCAAACGCGCGCCCTTCCAACTCCGTCAAACACCAACCTCTTCGCGTACCTCTGCATTGGACCCGATCTGTACCAATCCGCTCCGCCCCAGTCCGCTCTGAATCAGCGGGGCGCACTCCAGATCCCTCAAAGCCTGTTCACTGCGGTGCGTGGAGAAGAACATGGCGCGGGCCGTTGCCAGGAGACCGCGCAACGAGCCAAATGTTTCATTCACCGCGGACGCTTCATAGCCGCTGTGCACCATGCAATTCGCGCATTTCGGATTCCCGGATTCGGTTCCGTAGTTCTGCCACTGCGTGGATTCCATCAATTCCCGGAAGCTTTCCGCGTAGCCGTCCTGGAGCAGATAACACGGTTTTTGCCACCCAAAGATGTTATAGGTGGGCATACCCCACGGGGTGCATGTGTAGTGCCTGTCGCCCATCAGGTATTCGAGAAACAGAGCGGATTGATTGAATTTCCAACTCTTTTTCCGGTTCGAAAGAATGGTGCGAAACAGGCTTCGGGTCACTTCTTTACCAAGGAAATGTTGCTGATCCGGAGCTTTGTCGTAGCTATAACCGGGGGAAAGCATCATGCCTTCCACGCCCGCGTCCATCATTTCGTCAAAAAACCGGCGTACGCTTCGGGCGTCGGCTCCGTCGAAAAGGGTGGTGTTTGTGGTAACCCGGAATCCACGGTTTACGGCCTCGCGAATGCCTTCAAAGGCGATCTGATAGCCACCCTCACGGCAGACCGAAAGATCGTGATGTTCTTTCTCGCCATCCATGTGAACGGAGAAGGTAAGGTATTTGCTGGGCGTGAACTGATCGAGTTTTTCTTTCAGCAACAACGCATTGGTGCAAAGATAGACATATTTTTTGCGCGCAACCAGGCCTTCCACGATCTGCCGGATCTGCGGATGCATCAACGGTTCGCCGCCCGGGATGGTAACCATGGGCGCGCCGCATTCCTCCACGGCCCGGAAACATTGCTCCAGAGTCATGTTTTTCTTTAAAATATGAGCCGGATACTGAATTTTGCCGCATCCCGCGCAGGCCAGATTGCAACGGAACAACGGTTCGAGCATTAACACCAGCGGATACCGTTCCCGCCCGGCAAGCCTCTGCTTCCAGACGTAACTTGCCACGGTAAACATCTGGGAAACGGGCACACTCATCCGCAAGCCTCCATAACGCTTTCACTCATAACACTTTCACTCATCAGTTTAACCTTTCCTCAGTTTAACCGGCCCTAAAGACTTCCCGCCACATAGCCGATCTATTAGTTATGACAGAGAGGCGGTTTGAAGACCGGCTACTATGCGCCGACATAGTGGAGGTTGAGTGGACGGACAATCCGGGGGAACTTAGAATCGCAAATGCGCTGCTGGAAGACATCTCCCCAATCGGCTTATGTCTACAGTTGGACTACATGTTGCCCGCCGGAACGGCGGTCACCATTCGCATGAAGGGGCGATCCATACCCGCTTCGGTGCAGTACTGCGCGTGGCGGGAGATCGGATATTTCACCGGCCTCGTGTTTCAGACCGGCTTTCGTTGGTCCAGCCATCTTTTCCGGCCGCAGCATTTATTGAATCCTGCAATACTTCAATCCAACGATGCGAAGCCCGTCGTATGATTGTGAAATAAGAGCCGGTCAGGCCGGCGCCATGCCCGCCCGCCCTCCGTATGGGAGTTTCCTTGAATTCTAATCCTGATTCCAATCATTCTCATGGTTACCCGCGCCCACAGCTCGAGCGGGCGGACTGGCTGTCGCTGAACGGCCCCTGGCAATTTGCGATTGACCGCGATGCTCAATTTTCACAGCCAAGCCAAGTTACTTTCGATCGCCAGATCAATGTTCCGTTTTCTCCCGAAACCGCTGCCAGCGGCATCGCCGATACCGGATTTTTCCGGGCTGTTTGGTACCGACGGGAATTTGAGGCGCCGCCCCTGAGCCACGGACAGCGTTTGATACTGCACTTCGGCGCGGTGGATTACCAGGCTTCGGTTTGGGCGAACGGCAACTTCGTGTGCCAACATACGGGCGGATACATGCCGTTCCACGGCGACATCACGGATTATCTGCAAGGTGAAGGGCCCCAGGTGATCGAGGTGCGCGCGGAGGACGATCCTTCCGACCTTGCCAAGCCGCGTGGCAAACAGGACTGGCAGCTGGAGCCGCATTCCATCTGGTATCCGCGAACCACGGGCATCTGGCAAACCGTGTGGCTGGAACGCGTTCCGTTTGCGTCTCTCGAGTTCATCCGCTGGACCCCGAACGTCGAGCGTTGGGAAATCGGTTTCGAAGCCACCATGGCCGGAGCCCATCGCCACGGGTTGAAACTGAATGTGCAACTCCACGTTGGAAACTATCTGGTAGCCGACGACACGTACGTGGTGGTTGCGGGCGAGGTGAACCGCCGCATCGCGCTTTCAGACCCCGGCATCGACGATTACCGGAACGATCTGCTTTGGACCCCCTCCTCCCCGACCCTGATCCACGCGCAGATTTCGCTTTTGGATGAAAAAGGCCAGGTGATCGATTCGGCCCTCAGCTATACGGCGCTCCGCTCGGTTTCCATTCAGGGCGATCGATTCTGCTTGAATTCGCGCCCGTATCAACTCCGCATGGTTCTTGATCAGGGGTACTGGCCGGACACCGGGCTCACCTCTCCGGGAGATGACGCGCTACGGCTCGATGTCGAACTCGCCAAGCAGATGGGCTTCAACGGAGTGCGCAAGCACCAGAAAATCGAAGATCCGCGATATTTGTTTTGGGCCGATACGCTCGGTCTTCTGGTGTGGGAGGAAATGCCCTCCGCATACCGGTTCACGCGCGACTCCATCGAGCGCCTGAGCCGTGAGTGGGCCGAAGTGATTGCGCGCGATTCGAGCCACCCGTGCATTGTGGCCTGGGTGCCCTTTAATGAATCCTGGGGTGTTCCGGATCTGCCGGACAGCCCGTCTCAGCGGCATTATGTTCAGGCTTTGTACCATATGACCAAGACCCTGGACCCGTCGCGTCCCGTAATCGGGAACGATGGGTGGGAGAGCGTGGCAACCGACATCATCGGCATTCATGACTACGATGACCAACCGGCGCGAATCGGAAAACGGTACGGCGTGGACGAGGTTGAGGCTGCTCTATTTAAGCGGGAACGTCCCGGCGGCCGATTGCTGCTTCTGGATGGCCAAGCGCGTTCGGACCAGCCGTTGATGCTGAGCGAGTTCGGAGGAATCGCCTATTCCCCCGGCGTATCGGGAACCTGGGGATACACGCGCTCGGAGACGTCGGCACAGTTCGCCGAGCGGTATACGGCATTGCTGACCATTGTCCGGCAACTGGTTACGCTCGCGGGTTTCTGCTACACCCAGTTTACGGATACGTATCAAGAGGCGAACGGCCTCCTTTATGCGGACCGGACTCCCAAGTTCCCGCTCGAAGAGATTGCTGTAGCCACGCGGGGTACCCGGTCTTCGCAAGACCGGCAGGTGGAGTTCGTCTGGCGGGAGCGGATCATGCATTTTCAGCGCCACCAGTATCTGGTGCCCGCCGAAGATTACAAAACACAGGACCGTCATTAGGTGGCAGCGCTAGAACCGCCTCACTTATTCCGCTCGTTTTGGATGGGCGGGTATGAATGTTCTACCCACAAAAGCCATTTGGGCAGGTTGGATATGATCGCCGGGACACAGCACGATGTCCAGGCGGAATCCGACTACAGTCTTTTGCACACCGCCAATATGCGAACTGCTCGCGACGGGCTTCGTTGGCACCTGATTGAGCGCGAGCGGGGCAGCTATGACTGGTCGTCTTTCGAGCCGATGCTTCAGGCCGCCCTTAACACGAAAACGCAAGTGATCTGGGACGTGTGCCACTATGGCTGGCCGGACTGGCTCGACCTGTTTTCTCCCGAATTTCCTGACCGGCTGGCGCGGTTCGCTCAAGCGGCGGCGCGGGTGATCCAGTCGCACTCAGCCGACGTCCCTTTCTTTGCGCCGGTCAATGAAATCTCATTTTTCAGCTGGGCTGCCTCGCGCAACCTGATGTTCCCGTATGCGGCACGGAGAGATCAGGCAATCAAAAGACAACTTGTGCGGGGCGCCCTGGCCTCGATTCAAGCGATTCGCGAAGTTGACTCGCGCGCGCGCTTCATTTTTCCCGAGCCTACCATTCACGTCGTTGCGAGGCGCGGGCATCCCGAGACAGAAAACAAAGCGGTTCTCTATTCTAATTCGCAGTTTGAAGCATGGGACATGATAGCGGGCTTTGCCCAGCCCGGGTTAGGCGGAAAACCGGAGTATCTGGACATCCTGGGATCGAATTTTTACGCTTCGAATGAGTGGGAGGTGGTGGGCGCCCGGCGCATTGTATGGGATCAACAACCCCGAGACCCCCGATGGCGGCCGCTCCACTCTCTCCTCCAGGACACCTGGGAGAGGTACCGGCGCCCGCTATTCCTCGCTGAAACCAGCCACGTCGGAGTAGGCCGTCCTGCCTGGATTCTTGACGCGGGCACCGAGGTTTACGAAGCGCGCCTCGCAGGTATTCCGGTTGAGGGCATCTGCCTTTACCCCATTATCGACAGGTACGACTGGGGAAATCCCGGTCACTGGCACAATAGCGGATTGTGGGATCTCGAACGTTTACAGGACGGCGTGCTCGCACGCGTACTGAATCAGCCTTACGCAATTGCTTTGAGCAAGATGCAGGACCTACTTGCCTCGATAAAGTGCATATAATGTGAAGGTACGTTCATTGTGGCAGGTTAATTGCTGCCTTGGGTAAACGCGGCCACGCCGCCTGTTTGCAGTTCCTTCTCGTACTTATCTTTATTCGCCGGAGAACTTATGCGTCCTGTGTTCGACATACTGACGTTTTCACATCTTAGATGGGATTTTGTATTCCAGAGGCCGCAGCATTTGCTATCCCGTTTGGCAAGTGGGCGCAGGGTTCTGTTTGTGGAAGAGCCGGTCTTTACTGACGGCGCTCCGTATTGGGAAAAAATCGACGCCGGTGGAAACGTTTTAGTCTGCCGTCCGCACACCTCCATTGCTCAGACCGGCTTTTGCGACGCGCAGATGCCGGAACTGCAACGCCTTGTCGCGCAGCTGCTTAAGGACGAGAACGTAAACCGCTACATTGCCTGGTTTTACACGCCTATGGCTCTGCCGCTTTCTCAAGCCATTGTGCCACAAGCGGTTGTGTACGACTGCATGGATGAGCTTTCCGCTTTTCTGCATGCTCCGCGCCAACTGCTGGATTACGAGGCAAAGCTGCTGGCGCTATCCGATCTGGTATTCACCGGTGGCCCGAGTCTGTACCGGGCTAAGCGGAATCGCCACTCGAACGTGTTTTGTTTTACAAGCAGCGTGGATGGAGAGCACTTCAAGAAAGCGCGAACGGGAGAAGTGGCCGAACCCGCCGATCAGACCGTGATCCCGCATCCGCGGCTTGGATTTTTTGGCGTCATTGACGAACGGGTTGACCTGCAACTGATCGACCTTCTTGCGAGAAGTCATCCCGACTGGCACATCGTGATGGTCGGTCCGGTGGTGAAAATCGATCCCGCGACCTTGCCGCGCCATTCCAATATCCACTACATGGGTCAACGCCGATATTCGGAGCTCCCGGGCTATCTCAGCGGATGGGATGTGTGCCTGCTTCCTTTCGCTCAGAACGCGTCGACCAAGTTCATCAGCCCTACCAAAACATTGGAGTACATGGCTGCCGAGCGTTTGATTGTCAGCACGCCCATTACGGATGTCGCCGAGCCATACGGTAAGATCGTATATCTGGGCGAGACGCCAGAAGCCTTCCGAACCGCTTGCGAGATAGCCCTGCATGCGTCCACTACCGAGCGTGTATCCAGGATCTCGGGAATGCGGCAGGTCTTATCTAAGACGTCCTGGGACCGAACGGCGAGAGCAATGGAAGAACAGATCGAAAAGACTATCCAAAAGAACCGAAGCCTGGAAGACGGAGTTTTTGTCCCGGCAACGGCAGCAGGCGGCGGCAATCCGGCGGTTCGGAAGCCGGCGGCTTCGTCCACCGTTGTGATCGGCGCCGGACCGACGGGCCTGAGCGCAGCTTACCACCTGGGCGAGGATGCGATCCTCATCGAGCAGAATAGCCGGGTTGGCGGCTGGTGCCGGTCCATCGAAGACAAAGGATTTACGTTCGATTACGCCGGGCACATTATGTTTTCGAATGACCCGTACGTACATGATCTGTACCGCATGCTGCTGGGCGATAACGTTCACTGGCAGGACCGCGAAGCGTGGATCTACAGCAAGAACGTGTACACCCGTTATCCGTTTCAAGGCGCTCTGTATGGCCTTCCGGCGGATGTGATCCAGGAGTGCATTGTGGGCGCGATCGAATCCCGTTTCGGCTCAATTCAGAAGAAACCGGCCACCGCGCCGCCTGCGAAGAAAAACGGCCATGCGCCTTCTTCCAGCGCTTCGCAGTGCAAGGCTGAATCCATTACCGATTGCTGCGCGGACGGCGTGATGGAAAGTTCCGCGCCCCTCGAGAAGGACAGCGCGGCAGAACCCCGGAACTTCGAGGAATTTATTTACAAAGTTTGGGGCGCCGGGATTGCGAAGCACTTCGCAGTGCCTTATAACCGCAAGCTCTGGGCAGTGCCGCTGAAGGAAATGGAAACTTCGTGGTTAGGCGGCCGCGTGCCAATTCCGGATCTGGGCGAGATGATCGAGGGCGCGCTTCGTCCTGTTGCCAAGCCTATGGGTCCCAATGCCCGGTTTGGCTATCCCTTGCGCGGCGGCTTTCAAGCGCTCATGAACGGTTTTCTGCCCCACATGAAGGGTGAACTTCGCTTGAATACGAAGGTGCAGGCAATCTCGCCCGCCAACCATTCCGTAACTCTTC
>JALYXI010000154.1 GCA_030947245.1 Acidobacteriota bacterium | reverse complement strand
GCAGATCGCCCCCCACGGGCTTACCGAGGGTTTTTTCCCGCGCCGTGAAATCCAGCAGGTCATCCACAAGCTGGAATGCCATACCCAAATTCCAGGCGTACTCTCCCAAGCTTTCTTCCGGCGCCGCCTGCGCACCGCCCACCACCGCTCCCAGCTTCGCGCAAACACTGAACAGCCCCGCTGTTTTGCGATCGACCAGCTCCATGCAATCGGCTTCGGTGACGGTGAGCTTGCCGATCCGTTCCAACTGGATCAACTCGCCTTCCACCATTAATTGCGTCAAACCGATCAACAGATCGAGGATGTGAAAATTCCGCTCGCGCAGGGCGATCTGGAAGGCTTGCATATAGAGCCAGTCGCCTGCCAGAACACAGGTGTGGTTACCCCACTGCACGTTGGTGGACGGCCGGCCGCGGCGCGTCTCCGCCATGTCAATGACATCATCATGCACCAGTGTGGCGGAATGGAGAATTTCGACAACGGCCGCAAGGCGAATCGCGCTCTGGCCCGCATCGCCCACCAGTTTTGAACACAGCAAGAGCAGGGAAGGACGTAAGCGCTTGCCGCCGCTGGTGTGCAGATACTGGGCAATGGTGGTGACCGCTTCCACTGAGGCGACGGATTCCAGGCCGATCTCGCGCTCTACAAGCCGTAGATCGTCTTGAACTAGGTCAGACAGCTCCCGCGCGGTGAACATCTGGCTCAACTTACCCGGTCCCATCGGAATCCTCAGTGTAACCATTCGGTTTTGAATGGGGCAAACCGAAGAGTGTTTCGAAGTTGTGCGTCGTCTGCGAGGCAATCCGCTCCACAGGACAGCCGCGCACCTCTGCCAGCTTGTGGGCCGTCAGCGCCGTGTACGCCGGTTCGTTGCGTTTACCGCGATGAGGCACGGGCGCCAGATACGGGGCATCCGTTTCGAGAAGCATGCGGTCGTCAGGGGCCAGCCGGGCCGCTTCCCGCACCGATTCCGACTTCGGAAATGTGAGCACCCCGCCGAATCCCAGGTAAAACCCCATCTCCACCGCTTCCGCCGCCTGTTCCGGCGTGCCGGTAAAACAATGGAAGATGCCGGAACCGCCCTGCCAATGCTGCCGCAGCACGGCCATCGTATCCGTCCATGCTTCCCGCGTATGAATCACAACCGGCTTGTTCGCTGCACGCGCCAGATGCAACTGCCGGACAAACACTTCGAGCTGAACGGGCCGGGGCGAGAAGCCGTAGTGGTAATCGAGCCCGATCTCACCCAGGGCGAGCACCTTCTCTTCGCGAAGCAGCGCGCGCATTCTTTCGAAATGCCCGTCATCGGCTTTTGCGGCATCGTGCGGATGCACTCCCACCGTGGCATATACGTTGGGGTGACGCGATGCAATGTTGACCGCACAATCCAGATCCGCCGGGCCTTCCCCGGTGCCGATAGTGAGCATGCGGTCGACACCGGCTTCGGCGGCGCGCGCGAGTAAGGCATCCATGTCTCCCGCGAACTGCCGGTTATCCAAATGGCAGTGGGTGTCCACGATCCTCACTTCAAGCGCGCCCCGGCCGGAACGTCCTCCAGGAATCCCGCCAGCACAGGCTTCTCGCCTTCCAGTGAAGCCGCCACAATCATTCCGTTCGATAAGATGCCGCGCAGTTTCCTTGGCTCCAAATTCGCGACAATCACCACTCGCCTACCGACCAGTTGTTCCGGCGAGTACGCCAGAGCAACGCCCGCGACGATGGCGCGCGGTTCGGCCTCCGCGATATCGATTTTCAAGTGCAGCAGTTTGTCTGAGCCCTTCACCTGTTCGGCGGAAAGCACGATCCCGACGCGCAAATCCACCTTGGCGAAGTCCTCGAAGGTGATCTTTTCAGAAGGCGGCGCCAGGGTTGCAACGCTCGGCGCAGCGCTGTGTTCCGCAGCCGGCTTGCCTAACAGCACGCGCTGTTCAGCCGACACCTTCTCTTCGAGCACGCGCATTTTCGCAACGGCCTCTTTCAAATCGATGCGAGGGAAGATGCCTGAGATTTCGCCAATCTTCCGCCCGGCCAGTGACTCTCCCCAGGTGAGGTCCGCGAAACGCATATCGGCCAGCCTGGAGGACATGCCCAGTTGTGCCCACATCTTCTCAGTGGATTCCGGAATCACCGGGTGGAGCAGCACCGCCGCAATCCGCAGCGTTTCCGCCGCTGTGGCCAGCGCTGCGTTCAACTGCTCCGCCGCGCTGGCATCCTGCGACCGCGCAAGCTTCCACGGGGCTTGCTCAACGATAAACACGTCCACAGCGGATAGGAGCGACCAGATGGATTCAAGCGCCTTTGAGAACTCGAATGCTTCATACTGCCGGACGGCCGCTGCGATCACGTCTTTGGCTTTTGCCGCGATCGCGTCGTTCGATCCGGCCGGAATGACGCCGCCGCGGTACTGGTTCACCATGGTGAGCGTGCGGCTCACTAAATTGCCAAGGCCATTGGCCAATTCTGAGTTGTAACGGCCAATCAGGGCATCATAACTGAAGCTGCCATCCTGGCCGAACACAATCTCCCGCAGCAGAAAGTAACGCAGCGCATCGAAGCCCATCACCTCGCGAATGGGCTCCGCGCGAACGATATTGCCGCGGGACTTGCTCATTTTGTCGTTCTCAAACAACAGCCAGCCATGCGCAAAAATGCGCTTCGGAAGGGGGAGGTCCGCCGCCATCAGAAAAGCGGGCCAGAAAATCGCATGAAAGCGGAGAATCTCTTTCCCCACAAGGTGTAAATCGGCCGGCCAAAGATCAGATCCCGACACAGCGCTCATATAACTGATCAGCGCATCGAACCACACATAGAAAACATGATGGCCCTCCACAGGAAGCGGGATGCCCCACTTCAAATTGGAGCGGCTGATCGAAAGATCATTCAAACCTGCGCGCACAAAACTCAGGACTTCGTTGCGCTTCGATTCCGGCTGCACAAACTCCGGGTTGTCTTCGTAATGCTTCAGCAAACGATCCGTAAAGGCCGACAACTTGAAAAAATAATTCTCTTCGGTAACCGTTTCTGTCGGACGCCCGCAATCCGGACAGTTATCGCCAGGGTTGGCGTTATTCACATACAGTTCATCGAAGACGCAGTACTGGCCGGTGTAACTGCCCTTGTAAATGAAGCCGTTATCCAAGCAACGCTGGAACAGCCATTGAACGGTCCGGTGGTGTTTCGGGTCCGTTGTGCGAATGAAGGCGTCGTAGCGAATTCCCAGCGAATCCCACTGGCGGCGAAATTCGTCTGCCACCGTGGTCGCAAACTCCATGGGGGTCTTCCCGGCAGCGATTGCGGAGCGTTCCACCTTTTGTCCGTGCTCATCGGTGCCGGTAGTAAGAAACACCTCATCGCCCATCATCTGCCGGAACCGCTTGATGGTGTCCGCAGCCAGCGTGGTGTAAGTGTGGCCTATGTGCGGCGCCGCATTTACATAGTAAATAGGCGTCGTGAAGTAATATTTCATTTCGTCAGTTGTAAGTAAGCTTGATTTGCGGCCGCAATGATCTTCCGCAAGGGCAGCCGGGTGGAAAGCGCCAGCGCGCGGCAGTCTTCATACTCCGGCGCAAACGAATCGTCCCCGCCGATCTTCATTCGAACCGTGCCGTGGCCGGTTTCGACGTCCATCCACCGGCGTGCCTGCACCCGGCGCTCGGCCGGAAACATGCGCATTCCCAACGCGGAGGTTTCCGCGAAGATAATATCCGCCATTGCGTCCCGCCTTTCGGGCCGCGTAATCACGCGGAGCAAAGACCCGGGGCGCCCCTTCTTCATTTCGAGATGCTGCAGCGAAGCATCGAGAGCGCCTGCTTCCATCAATCGCTCAACGGCATAGGCCAGCACCTGCGGGGTAGAGTCATCGATGTTCGCCTCAATCACCGTGACGGCCGTTGCTTCCGATGCTCCGCTCGGTTGGCCCACAACCACACGCAGCACATTGGCATGTTCGATAAAGTCCTTATCGCCCGCGCCGTAGCCCACGCTGCTTATTGTCATGGCGGGCATGGAACCGAAGTCCTGGGCAAGAGCGGCAACTACAGCCGCGCCTGTGGGCGTGGTCAGTTCCACTGC
>JALYXI010000129.1 GCA_030947245.1 Acidobacteriota bacterium | reverse complement strand
GCCGAAGACGGCTGAGGCGTGAAGATTGCCACATACAACGTGAACTCGATCCGGAAGCGCCTTCCGATTGTGATCGACTGGCTTCGCGCCTACCAGCCCGATGTTCTGTGCTTACAGGAAACAAAAGTCCAGGACGCGGATTTTCCGGCCGCTGCCTTCCACGAGGCAGGCTATCACTGCTCTTACCGCGGCATGAAGGCATATAACGGAGTGGCGACGCTGACCCGGCTTGCGCCTGAGCGGGTGGTGCATGGCCTTGCCGAAGAGGATGGCAGCGAGGACAGCAATGAAGATGTCCGCATCATCCAGACTGTGGTGAGCGGCATTCCGATCATTAACACGTATGTCCCGCAAGGATATTCCATTCAGTCGGAAAAGTATGCGTTTAAACTCGCCTGGTTCGGCCGGCTGCAGCGGTATTTCGAAACGCATCTGGACCGGGCAAAGCCTGCCATCTGGCTGGGTGATCTGAACGTTGCTCCGGAGCCGATCGATGTCTATCACCCCGATCGTCGGGCCAACGATGTCGATTTTCACATCGATGCGCGCAACGCATTCCGCCAAACGGCGGAGTGGGGTTTCACGGATGTCTTTCGGAAACTTCACCCTACGCGGGTCCAGTACACTTACTGGGATTATTTCCGGAACGCTTTCGAGAACAATTGGGGCTGGCGCATTGACCATATCCTGGCGACGGCGCCGCTGGCTGCGATGTGCGTGACAGCGGAAGTGGATCTGGAGCCACGGCGGGCGGCCGCGGCATCCGACCACACGGTGATGTGGGCGGAATTCCGGACGTAATTGAAACTGGCCTTCGTGATTATTGATCCCTTCGAAAGGTGCGTTGCGGTTGTGATGTAGGTCCGCATTGGAGATGCTCAAAGGATGCGAGCTCTGGTTTGGCACGGCAAAGAAGACGTCCGCGTGGACACGGTCCCCGATCCGAAAATTCTAGATGGCGGCGATGTGATCGTTCAGATTACATCCACTGCAATCTGCGGCTCCGATCTCCATCTGTACGATGGCTACCAGCCAACCATGGAAGAAGGCGACATTCTGGGGCACGAGCCCATGGGCGTGGTAGTGGAGGTGGGCCAGGGCGTAACCAAGCTGAAGAAGGGCGACCGGGTGGTGGTGCCATTCGTACTGGCCTGCGGGCACTGCTTTTTCTGCCGGAAAGACCTGTTTAGCTGCTGCGATACTTCGAACCCGAATGCGGCGATGGCTACGAAAGTGATGGGGCAGTCCCCTGCGGGACTCCTGGGTTTTTCCCACATGCTGGGCGGATTCCCTGGCGGCCAGGCGCAGTTCTTACGCGTGCCGTACGCGGACATAGGGCCCATCAAGATCACAGACGGGCTTTCGGACGATCAGGTCCTCTTCCTTTCCGACATTTTTCCGACCGGCTATATGGCGGCTGAGAACTGCGGAATTGAGCCCGGTGACACCGTAGCGGTGTGGGGCGCGGGTCCTGTTGGGCAGTTTGCGATCCAGAGCGCTTGGATGCTGGGCGCCGGGCGCGTGATTTCCATTGAACGCGTGCCGGAGCGTCTAGCCATGGCCCAGAAATACGGAAAGGCGGAGACGATCGACATCAAGAAGGAGAAGGTCTACGACAAGCTGATGGAAATGACTTCAGGACGCGGGCCCGACCGGTGCATCGATGCCGTAGGCGCGGAAGCGCATTCCACGGGCAGCTTCGATGCTGTTCTGGATGCCGGGAAAGCCGCCGTAGGACTGGCAACCGACCGCGCACACGTTTTGCGCGAAACCATTATGTGTTGCAGGAAGGGAGGAACCGTATCCGTGCCGGGTGTGTATATCGGGTTTCTGGATAAGGTGCCGTTCGGGGCGGCGATGAATAAGGGTTTGACCATCAAAACCGGTCAGACGCACGTGCAACACTACACGAAGCCCCTATTGGAAATGATCGAGGCGGGTAAAATCGATCCATCCTTCGTTGTGACCCACCGGGTGAGCCTGGAAGAGGCGCCGGCGGCTTATAAGACGTTCCGTGATAAGCAGGATGGCTGCATCAAAGTTGTGCTTAAGCCCTAGATCGCACGAAAGCACTAAAGTGTTGGGGCCGGAATGCCGATTGAGGGAACTGGAAGTAAATTTCCTCAATCGCATCTATGCCCACCGGACTGACAGTCCTTCTTGACCGCAAACGGCTCACCGCCGCCGCGATAAGCGCAGCGATGCTTCTGGCTGCGGTAGGCGTAGTGATCGTATCGCGCTGGCAGGGACGGAAGGAGGTGCTCCGGGTAGGCTTCAATCAGTTTCCACCTTACCTTCTGGTTGATAACGCGAAGGAAAAGCCGGACGGCCTGGCAGCGCTGATGGTGGAGAAGGCGGCGAAACTGGCTGGGGTCCGGATGAGGTGGGTTTACGTGAACGGAACGGCGGACGAGGCCCTTCGGCATCGCAAAATCGACCTGTTTCCGCTGCTGACGCTGACGGACGAGCGAAAAGCCGAGTTCTACGCCAGCCAGCCCTGGTGGGAAAACGAAATCGCGTTGATCTCCCGGCAGGACCATCCCCTTCGGAACCCGAAGGATACAGCGGGAGAACGGATTGCAATCCGGGGGATGCCGGTGCTGAAGAGAGTGGCGGAAACTCTCTTTCCCCAGGCACGCCTGGTGATCGTTCCGGAGATGGAGAGAATGTTGGCGGCGTTGTGCGCCCGTCAGGTGGACGGCTTCTTCCTGGATTTTCGCCTGGTGGAGTCGCAGCTGCTGAAAGGAACATCCTCCGCGTGCGCGGGCGGACTGCATGTCGCTTCGCTTCCGCATGCAAGCTTGTCGCTGTCCACGATCGCAAATCCGGAGAAGGCGTGGGCGGCAGACCGGATCTTCGAGCAACTTGCGGAACTGGCCGCGGACGGAACATTGTCGGAATATGCTTCGCGCTGGTCTTTGTACAACTCCTTCCAGAGCCGGCATGTGAAGGAGAGTTTGCAGGCGAAGCATCGGGCGGAACTGATGCGCTACGGCTTGGGCGCCATGGTTTTGATCCTGATTCTGATCAGTTCCCAAACACAGCGCATCCGGCGGGCACACCTGGGCGCGGAAGCAGCCAGGCGGGAGGCTGAGGAGAGCCGCCAAAGGTTCGATGCCTTTATGGAAAACACGCCGACGCTGACTTTTATCAAAGATGCATCCGGTCGAATGGCTTTCGTCAATCCCGCCTTCTGCGAACAGTTTCAAATCTCGTCCGCTGAAGCGCTCGGCAAGACGGACCACGAGCTCTGGCCGAAAGAAATGGCGGATGAATTTCGCCGGCTTGATCTGGAAGTATTGGCTACTAACCAGTGCCGGACCGAAATAGAAAAGGCGCCTTCGCCGAATGGCGAGCTACGTTCCTACATGAGTTTCAAGTTTCCGTTTCTGAACCGGTCGGGGGAAACCCTGATCGGCGGGGTGGCGGTAGACATCACAGAAAGGCTACGCACGGAAAGTCAGCTCAAGCTAAGCCAGTTTTCTGTGGACTGCTCCCAAGACACGATGCTATGGATCGATAGCGGCGGGCTTATCTTTAACGCGAATCATTCCGCTTGCCAGAGCCTTGGATATCTGCGCGAGGAACTCGTCGGACTTCATGTCTCCTGTATCGATCCGATGGTAGATCACGGTGGATTCCTTGAATCGCGCGAGAAACTGAAGCAAGCGAGATCGCTCACCGTGGAATCCGTTCACAGGCGAAAGGATGGTCATGAGTTTCCCGTTGAAATCCGGCAGAATTATCTGGAGTTCGACGGGCATCAGTATAGCTGCTGCATGTCTCGCGATATTACAGAGCGCAAGAAGTGGGAGCGTGAGCTTTCCTTCCAGGCGCTGCATGACCTATTGACCGGACTTCCCAACCGGCGTTACCTGGAAACATGTTTGGGGCAGGCCGTAGACCATGCCCACCGGGACGGAACGGCGCTGGCCGTACTCTATTTGGATCTGGACGGGTTCAAGTTGGTAAACGACACGTTGGGGCATGGCGTGGGAGATCAGTTGCTGAAGGCGGTCTCGGTACGCCTGCAGACCTGTCTCCGCGAGTGCGACACGTTGTTCCGAATGGGCGGCGACGAGTTCACGCTGGTGCTGACTCACTTGCCGGACGGGGAAAGCGCGCGTATTGTCGCGCAAAAGCTATTGGCAGGGTTCCAGGAAGGATTTACGATCGAAGGCCACGACCTGTTGATTACCGCAAGTATTGGGGTGAGTATCTTCCCTCTTGACGGGTTAGACGGTGGCGAACTGTTGCAAAATGCGGACGCGGCCCTCTACGAATCGAAGCGGCAGGGGAAGAACCGGATTCAGTTCTTCACGCCGGAAATGGGCCAGGCCGCGCGGGAGCGTCTGGATTTAGAAAGCCATCTGCGGCGCGCTCTGGAACGCGAAGAACTGTCGCTGCACTACCAGCCGGAAGTTTGCATGAAAACCGGAAATATCGTCCGGCATGAAGCTCTGTTGCGGTGGAGGCATCCGGTTTTGGGCGACGTCCCGCCCTCAAAGTTTATCCCGATCGCCGAAGAAACAACGTTGATTGTTCCGATTGGAACCTGGGTGCTGGAGGAGTCCTGCCGCGAGGCGAGCGCTTGGCAGCACACGGGCTCAAAGGGCGTCGGCGTAGGGGTGAACGTCTCGCTGGTGCAGTTCGGGCGGGCGGACTTCGTCGAAACAGTCACACTCGCCCTCCAAAGGTCCGGCCTTCCCGCGCACTTGCTGGAACTGGAACTGACCGAGAGCGTGGTAATGCAGGGGGTGGAAAACGTCACGGAGAAAATCAACCGCCTGCGCCGCCTTGGACTAAGTATCGCTATCGATGACTTCGGCACGGGATATTCTTCGCTCAGCTACCTTCAACAACTGCCCATCGACTGCATGAAGATCGACCGTTCATTTGTTCGTAATATCGCGTCTGACCCGGAAGCGGTTCTGCTCACGAAGTCGCTGATCGCTATAGCGCACAGTCTCCGAATGAAAGTAGTGGTTGAGGGGATCGAGACGCCCGGTCAACTGGACGTGCTGCGGAAACTGGGCTGCGAGATCGGGCAGGGCTACTGGTTGGGCAGGCCTTCGGCTGTACCGGCGCTCTCAAGAGAATGCGTCGCTGCGTGAACGTCCGCGGTACGCGGCGCTTACCGGGCTTGTAATTCGCGCCATTCAGCAAGTTGGGAATTTAAGGCGCTTTCCAGTTCCGCCACAGCGGCAATCGCCTGCGTGGTGGGCGTGTCATCGGAGCCGTCCAGAATGGCCAGCACCTGCGCAAGCTCTCCATTCAGGCGCGTTAAGCTTTCGCTTCCTCCACCGCGGGTGCGGCGGCCCGCACCGGAACCCGCGAGCGCGGCCAGTTTCGCTTCCAGTTCCGCGTTTGTCCCCTTCAACCGCGTGAGCGTTGCACGCACCTCACGTAAGGCATCGGCATCCTGGCGCATCATGCCGGAGACTTTCGTAGCAAGCTGAAACTGCCGGGCAAGTCCCGCCGCCGGTGTCTTCACCCGGGGGTCCATCTTTACCGGCAGCGGTTGCGTGTTGCTCTTGCCGCCCGCGGTAAGCTTGACGGTATAACGGCCCGGAAGAACGGCGGGACCAAGGGGAAGCCGCGGCGTGTCGCCGTAAATCGCGGAAATGGGATATTCGTGCTGAAGCGCGGCGGGAGGTGCGCCGTGAAGATCCCACACAAACCGGTGAAGCCCCGGCTCCGCGGAGAGGGGAACGGGATGGCGCAGCCAATAAAGGGGGACATTCAGATCCTGCTCGGGAGGCTCGAAAACATCGGTGCTTGCATAGCGGCGGACCAGATGGTTCGTACTGTCGAAAATCTCTAGCGTGACCGGTCCTGCCGCGGTCAGAAAGTAATTCAGAATCGCGCCATCGGGTGGATTCTTGCCGGCCGGTTCCTCGGGGGGAAGTGGGGTGTCGGTGTTTTGGTTCCGGCGAATGCGGTAAGCAGGTTCCGGCTTGAAAAGAAACGCGCCGGCATTCACGGCAGCGGCGTTGAGCTGGCGCAAAGGCGTGATGTCGTCCAGGATGTAGACCCCGCGGCCGTGGGTGCCCGCCACCAAATCGTTCTCATGCACCACGATGTCCCGCACAGAGGTGGGCGGTAAACCGGACATCAGCGCTTGCCAGTGATCGCCATCATCGAAGGAAACAAAAACGCCCAGTTCGGTTCCGGCATACAGCAGGCCTTTGCGCACCGGATCCTCGCGTACCGCATTCACGGGCGCGTTCTCAGGCAGGCCGGCTACCGTTTGTGTCCAGGTCTTACCGCCGTCGTGAGTGCGGTACACGTGCGGATGCAGGTCGTCCAGGCGGATTCGGTTTACAGCCGCGTACGCGGTCAGGGAGTCGAACCGGCCCGCGCCGATCAGGGAGATTTTGCTCCAGGCCGTCAGTTCGGGCGGCGTAACGTTCCGCCAGTGCGCGCCGCCATCGCGGGTGATGTGGATCAGGCCATCGTCCGTACCGGCCCAGATCACATTAAGGTCCTTGTACGAAGGCGCAATGGCGTAGACCACTCCGCGGCGGTTGCCCCGCTCCTTATTCTGTCCGGCGAAGACGCCGACGGTAGGAGGAACGTCCCACGCCGGGCGCGACAGATCGGGCGAGATCACCTGCCAGCTATGGCCGCCGTTCACCGTCTTCATGACCATTTGCGAACCGAGAAACAGCGCATGGGGATCAACGGAGGAGAACACCAGTGGAGCGGTGCGCAGGAAGCGGTACTTGTTCCCGATCACGGCGGGCCCCACCTGTTGCACATTGCCGGTCGCTTCCTCAAAGCGGGTAACCTTTCCGCCAAAGATAACGCCGGGGTGCAGTGGGTCCGGCGCCACATAACCGTACTCTTCCACTCCCACAGGATGCCAGTCGCGAAACGTGATTTCACCGTAATCGCTTCGGCTCGCAACGCCCGCCGACCCGCTTTCCTGCTGTGCGCCATACACCCAGTAAGGGAAACGGTTGTCTGTAATCACGTGGTAGAACTGCGCGGTGGATTGGTTGTACCAACTGCTCCAGGTTTCGCCGCCGTTAACCGTCAGGGTCGCGCCCTGATCCGCGCCCAGCAAGATGTTCTTCGGGTCGTTCGGGTTGATCCAGATGGTATGGTAATCATCACCGCCCGGCGCGCCTTTGATGGCGATGAAGCTGACGCCGCCGTCGGTCGAGCGGTATGTGGAGGTGTTGGCAACGTAGACAATGCCGCGGTTCGTGGGATCCACCCTCACACCGGCGAAATCCGACCCTCGGCCCCAGATGCGGCCTTCCCCGTTCACGCGCGTCCAGCTTTCTCCCGCATCGTCGCTGCGGTAAAGACCGCCAAACGCGGCCGAAGCATCCACCATGGCATAAATGCGATCGCCGTCCGAGGGAGCAACGCCCAGGCCAATACGTCCCAGGCCCTGTTCGAACGTGGGCAGACCGCGGGTAAGCGGCTTCCAAGTGGCGCCGCCGTCGGTGGATTTGTGGAGCCCGCTGCCAGGGCCGAAAAACGTTCCGTTCTCCCAAGGACCCAAGCGGGCGCTCCAAAGATCGGCATAGATGATCCGCGGATTCTTCGGATCGAACGCAAGCTCGACCGCACCGGTGTTTTCGTCCTTGCCGAGAACTTTCTCCCACGTTGCGCCGCCGTCGGTGGAGCGGAAGACGCCACGCTCGGCGTTGGGACCATAGGGATGGCCGAGGACGGCAACGTAGACCCGGAGCGGGTCGCGCGGATCGACAAGGATTGCGGAGATTTGCTGACCGTCGCGAAGCCCAAGGTGCTGCCAGGTTTTACCAGCGTCGGTCGATTTATAGATGCCGTCGCCCACGGACAGGTCGGGCCGCTGCAGGCCTTCGCCGGAACCCACATAGATGATATTAGGGTCCGATGGCGCGACCGCGATTGCTCCGATCGATTGAGTGGGCTGGCCATCGAAGAGCGGTTTCCAGACATGGCCGAAATCGGTGCTCTTCCAAACCCCGCCGTTGTTCGCCGCCATGTAATACACATTGGGCTGGCCGGGTACCCCGGTTGCCGCGACTGTGCGTCCTCCGCGGTAGGGGCCGATGTTGCGCCATTTCAGCTCGGAAAACAGTTCGGGCGGATAGGGTTGCGCAAAGGCGATGGCGGACGCGGCGGCCAGCAAAAGGCAGAGCTTCATGTCAGCGATAGTAGCGCTTCGGCCAGGCGCGGGCGCTGCCACGATAAACTAACGGACATGTACGGGTTGCGATGTTGGTTGCTTATGCTGGCGGGAGTCCCTATCATTTCGGCGCAAACTTACTCGCGGGATATCCGGCCAATTGTAGAGCAACATTGCATCCGGTGCCACACGGCGGGCGAGATAGCGCCCATGGCGTTCTCAACGTACGCTCAGGTGCGGCCATGGGCAAGCGCAATCCGCGAAGCCGTTGCAAGCAGAACCATGCCGCCCTGGCACGCCGCCCCGGACGCCGCGCATGAATTCCGCAACAACCGTTCGTTGACGCCGCAGCAGATTGCCGCCATAAAGGCTTGGGTGGATGCGGGTGCGCCCGAAGGCGAGCCTGCCGCCGCGCTGGCTTCCCAAACTCCAGGCGCCAAATGGAAACTGGGCACGCCGGATCTCATCCTTCAGGTCCCAGGATTCCACATCCCGAAGCAGGGTCCTCTGCCCTATTCGTTTCTGATTGTGCCCTTGCACTTCGAGCATGACACCTGGATTCGGGCCGCCGAATTCCGGATCGACCAGCGGCAGGCCATCCACCATCTGAACGCGTTCGTGCGCGCGCCGGGATCCAGCTATCTGGATGGATTTCCGCTCAATCGGATTTTCTTGCCAACGGTGGCGGATCGCGGGAAAAAACGTCCGGGTGAGCGGCTCTTTGCACGCCGGGAAATGCTGCTGGGCTATGAGCCGGGCTATATGGCGGCGCCTTGGATGGATGGCGGCGGCAAGCTGATCCGCGCGGGCAGCGATCTCGTTTTCGAGATGCACTATAACCCGAACGGCAAAGAGGCGGTGGACCATTCGGAGCTGGCGCTGTATTTCGCGAAAGAGCCTCCGCGCTACCGGATTCTAGCTATCGATACTCTGCGCGATCTGGATCTCGCGATTCCGCCGGAGTCGAGCGCCTATCATTCCGAGGCGGCCATGACGCTGGCCCAACCGGCGCGCCTGCTCTCCCTTCAACCGCACATGCACGTGCGCGGCAGCAGCATGATAGTTCGAGCGAATTATCCGGACGGCCGTACCGAAACCTTGATCGACGTCCCGCACTACGACTTCAATTGGCAAACCACTTATACATTGGCGCAACCCGCTGAGTTGCCCGCGGGCACGCGCCTGATCTCTCTCGCCGGTTACGACAACAGCGCAAACAACAAATTCAACCCCGATCCGGCCGCCACGGTGCATTGGGGCGACCAGACCACGGATGAGATGCACATCGCATTTCTGGAACTGGTGATCGACAGCGCGGCGGACCCGAACTCATTGCTTTCGAGTGCCCCGAAGATGATCGGCCCACCGTCCGCTGAAAAGCAGTAATTACTGCACGTTGATCAATGCCGATGACTGTGATTTTGCCCCGCCGATCGTGAGAACGACGGTCTGATCGCCACTCGCGGTCCCGGAGGGTACGGTGACATTGATCTGATTCAATCCCGACGAAGAAAGACCGGAATACGTCACCGTCGCCGGGGCGCCATTGAATGTCACTGTGGGAAGGGTCGTCGTCACAGGCGCGGGCGAGGTAACCAACATACCTTCCAGCACCGGGTTCACCGGCCCTAAGCCAGTCGCATAGAGGACGATCGTTTCGCCTGCTTTCGCCGGGGAGCTGTTGTTCGGAAACAGCGTTGCCGGACCGACTAAAGTGCCGTCCGCGTGGGTGGCCGCAATATAGTTACTCTTAGCGATAAAGAACGCGGGAGCGTACGTGGCGAGGGTGGCGGTAGTGGTAGCGCTAACCAGGCCATTGTTGGATATCACAACCGGCACGGAGCCTTGCGTCGCGTCCGCGGCGGGGATCAGGTTGATTTGGGACGGACTTACATAATAGATGTAAGCCGGCTTGCCATCCACGGTCGCCGTGATGCCATCGATCGTTGTGGGAAGCTTGCCATTCATAAAGTCGGCTGTGGCCCAGATCCGCTGGGTTGCTCCCAGATTGAGACCCGAGACAGTCGCGAAGCCGCCGGGCGCGATGACCGGGGCGTAGCTGCCAGAGTTCACAACCGCACCGGTCGGGACGACGGGCGCGGCCTGAAGACTGCCGAAGAGGCCGTGAGTTTCGCCACCGGTTCCGGCCGCGAAGTATACGGCGTTCACGTCACCGCCGTTGCCGCCATTGCCCGGCTGCAAGCCCCACAGACCGGAGATATGGATGGTCTTGCCGGACGTATCTTGAAGGCTTGCAACCAGAGCGCCCGTGGTTTGGTTATACGCGTTGATCACGCCGTCACCGAAGTTGCCCACCAGCAGATTGCCCGCAAGGTCGCCAAACCCGGCCGGGGCGATTGCGACACCCCAGGGGGAATTGAGGTTGCCGCCCGAAACGAGGTGCATCAAGAGCGCGCCATTCAGGTCGTAAACGGCGACATACCCATTGCCCGCGCCGGGAACATCGTCATGCTTCTTCGCGTCCTGCTTGGCGTACGTGGCGTAAAGCTTGCCGCCGAGTGCCTGGATATTGAAAGGCGCGAACCCGGTGGGCACGGCAGGGTCGGTAAAGGCGCCCGGCAGGCTCACAGGCTGCCAGTTCTGGTCGTAAACTTCGATTGTCCCCGCATTGAAATTCGCGGCATATAACCGCGGACCGGCGGCAGTGGACGGCGTTGCGATTGCGAGTCCTTTATACACGGCGCCTTTCGCCGAATTGTCGACCATGACAATCGCCTGACCCGCATTCACCGCCGAACTCCAACCCGAGATGGATCCTTCTTCGGTGTCGAAGATAAAGCTGGACGATCTGCCACCGCTATCAGGAACCAGGAAAGCTGTAGCCGTTCCGTTATTTACACAGCCGGTGGGAGATCCCGGCGCCGCGCTGGCGCGGGTTGCCGGCACCACAGGCTTTGTGGTCGCGTTCGGAACCCCGAAACTGGTGTAAAGCGTGGAAAGCCCGGTCTTGTTGTCGGAAATCCAAAATGGGCTTGCCGCCGAGGTACAGATGCCCCAAGGGTTCACCAAGTTGGGATCGGTATGATCCGCGATCCCTGCTTGATCGGAAACTAAATTGTGCTGCAGATACTGATTTGCACCTAGCAGAAGGCATGGTGTGAACAAAAGTGAAATTGGAAGAGCGAGCCTGGCTCTCATCATAGGGTTCCTTTCGCCGAAGCGTTCCTGCCCCAGATTACTTTAGTTTCGGCGCTTTGGTGGCTCTTTTCACAATATTCTTACAGTACGTTTACAAAGATCCAGTCTTTCGCCTGCTCAGTTATTGGAGAATCGCTTACGCTTCCAACCTCTTGCGAGCTTTCAGCTCCGCAAGCAGACGATCGATCTGATCGTCTTTGGCCAGAGCTTCCAGCTGCACTTCGGCGCCGGAACCGAGCATCTCCGATTTCGCTTGGGCCACCGCTTCGGCGCGCAGAACCTTCTGTTCCATGCGGTCCAGTTTCGAGGTCCCGCCAGAGGTGATCTGAGCGCTCACGGCCTTCTCGACGGCGCGGGCACGGCGGTGCTGGGCAATCAGGAGATCGCTTTTCGCTCGCGCTTCCACCAGCTTCTGTTCCAGTTTTTGCAGAGCGCCTTTCAGGCTTTCCACTTGCGCTTGCTGGCCGGCAAGCTGCTGATCGAAACTGTCGGCTAGCTGCCGATGGGAGAGCGAACGTTCCAGCGCAACGCGCGCAAGAGAGTCCTGATTCTTCTCCACCGCCAATTCCGCTTTGTGCACGAACTCCGCGCCTTTCTGCTGGTTGTCCGCGCGTTTGCGCTGTAACAAATGCTGGTCCGCAATTGCAATTGCAACTTGCGTTTTCACCTGCAACAACTGGTTTTCCATATCGAGAATCAGCTGCTTCATCATGGTCGCGGGGTCTTCGGCCCGCTCGATCAGCTCGTTTAAATTCGCCCGCACCAGCGTTCCGATTCGCTCCAGAAGTGCCATAGCTGTTCTCCTTATTTCAGCAACGTTCCGTTGGTTTCAGTGCGGGGCGTCTTCTCGCCGATCCCCTTCACCTTAGAAAGCAGTTCGGACATCTGCATGCCGGAGAGCGCTTCGAACAAAGCCGGCACCTGCGCTGCCATCTGCGTGATGTCCCCCGTGATCTTGTGCATACCGGCTGAATCGCCATTTCCCGTGGAAACGATGGTGATCTTGTCGATGTTCGCGAGCGGGGCGGCCAGCGCGCGCACCACCTCAGGCATGTTCGTGATGAGCTTGTCCACCACCGCCGCCTGATTGTATTCCTGGTATGCCGCCGCTTTCACATTCATGGCGCGCGCCTCGGCGTCGCCCTTCTTGAACGTAATCTCGGCTTCCGCTTCGCCCTGCATCCGGATGGCTTGCGCCATGCCTTCGGCGACGGAGATGGATCGCTGACGTTCGGCCGAAGCAAGTGTTTCGATACGGCGCCTATCGACTTCCGCCACCTTCAGCACAGTCGCAGTCAACTCGCGTTCACGCCGCAAGATCTCGAATTCCGCGACCTTCACTTCCGCTTCCTTCTCCACCTGCCTGACCTTCACTGCTTCAGCCGTAACCTGTTGCTGCATGATGTTGGCCTGAATCTCATAAGCCTTGTCGGCCTGTGCTTTCTGCCGGTTCACCGTTTCCAAATACGTGGCTTTCTTGATCTCAAGATCGCGCTGGGATTCGGCCTGCTTGGCCATGGAAAGGGTCTCAGCAAGAACGCGCTCCTGATCGGCCTGCGCCCTTGCGACGGCAGAGGCTCGCAAAGAATCCGCGCGTCTGATGGCTGTATCACGCTCTGCTTCAGCCGTTGCGACATCGGCGTCGCGCTTGATACGCGCAACATCCGGGCGGCCCATGTTCGTGATGTACTCGTTCTTATCGCGAACTTCCTTGATGGTGAAGCTGATTACTTCCAACCCCATCTTGTTCATATCGTCCGCGCACGTTGAGCGCATGCGATCACCCACCATTTCGGGCTCTTTCACAATCTGCTCCACGGTAAGCTGGCCGATGATGCAGCGCAGATGGCCTTCCATCACCAGGCGAATGAGCGCCTGGCGATCGTTATCGCTCTTAGTCAGGAATTGCTCGGCGGCGGTGATGATGGATTCGGGATCGCTCTTTACTTTGATCTGCGCGACAGCTTCCACAGACACGGCGACGCCCTGGCGCGTATAGAGATCCTGCTGCGGCGCGACATCGAACGACATCAATTCCAGCGACAGGCTCTTCACAGTCTGAATCACAGGCAGGATGATGATGCCCCGGCCTTTGATGACCTTAGTACCGCCGTGACCGTACACGATGAGCGCTTCATGCGGACCGGCCTTGCGGTACAGCCGGGCGATGGAGCCCAGCACAAACATGATCCCCAATGCGATGAGTACACCGAACAAAACAACGTGTTCCATATGGCTCTCCTAAGCTGACAATTCGTCCCAATGCTTTACGTACGCGATTCCCTTTTCAAAACGCGTGACCACCACTTCGCTGCCGCGCGGCAGCATTACTCCGTCTTCACTGCGTACGGGAATGCCGCGGCGCGTTCCCTGTTGCGAATAGATCATTTCTCCTGTGCCGCCGGGCACAACCGGGCTGCTAACGCGGCCCAGCACGCCGATGATGTCGTAATCGCCCGGATCGAGCGGGCGCTCATCCTTCAGAAAACGCGAAAGCAGCCAGAACACGAGAGCGCTTCCCAGCGTGCCGATCGCGGCCGAAGACAGTACAGCCAGCAACACAGAGACGCCGGAATACCGGGTCAGCAGATAACCCGCGGCGCCAAACCAGGTGAGAAATGCGAGTGCGGTCGGCCCATGGGCCGCTCCGCTTCCACCGTGCCCATGAAAATGTACGTGTGGCAGGCGAAGGCTGCCGCCCACGAACGAGAACAGGCTCAGAAAAAAGCCCACAACGAAACAGAGTAGAAAGATGTCAGACCAGTTCATGGCTTCAGCACCTGCAACAATCTTTCCCCAAGACCGCTGTTTTCCAAAATAGCTTCCAGCAGCACCAGGCACATCCGGGAATCTTCGTGGCGCGCCAAAGTAAGCAGGGCCTGGCTGAGTTCCTGATCGCGCCGGAAGCGCTCGGCTCCGCCGATCAGCCAAAGATCCAACTTGTCCTCAAGCGCTCCTATATCGGATTGCAACTCTGTTGCGAATCCTTCCGGATCATCCACCAGATAACCTGGATGCACCTTAAAAAATTTCGCCAGCAGCATGCGGGTGGCGTTGGTGAGGTGTGGCCGGGCGCCGCTTTCAATCTGAGAAACGTAGGATTGCGAAATGTTCTTATTTTGTTCCTTGCGAATGGCCTGGATCAATTCGTGCTGCGTCAGCGCCCGGCCCATTCCACGCAACGCGCCTTCCACCTCCCGCAAGTAGCGCAACTTTTCACCAAGCTGCATATTGCAATCCGTAATCATGATATTGCAATCTGCGATGTAAGTCAAGGCCCAACTTATATGTGTCGTCAGAGACTCTGTGGGTCACTGATGGGATCGAATGGCGGCCGGAAGTTGGGCTCGTCCGGCCGCCGAACGCCGGATAGCGCGGACTCAGCTTGGCCAGTGGAACCACCTTGCCTCCCTGGTAAACGCTACGCCGTCAGTGTGGCCATGAAAGACTTGGGAAACCAAACACCTTGCGTATTCGCCTTTTGTTTGCCTACAATCAGCTCATGCGTTTTGCGCTAGTTACGGGAGCATCTCGGGGCGTCGGTAGAGGGGTTGCAGCCGAATTAGCCGCACAAGGGTTTACGGTGTTCGCGACCGGGCGAAGTATCGATTCCGCTGACCTGCCACCATCAATTGAACGCATCAAGTGCGACCAAAGTCGCGATAGCGACATTGAACGTGTTTTTCAGCGGATCGAAGATTCTGGAGCTGTCATTGATCTGTTGGTCAATTCCGCCTGGGGCGGCTACGAAAGGATGGTGGAGGATGGTCAATTTACATGGGGCCTTCCGTTCTGGGAGCAGCCATCCCACAGATGGAACAGCATGATGGTTGTCGGCGTCCAGGCCGCTTTTTTTGCCTCTGCAAACGCAGCTAAACAGATGGTTGCACAATGCCGCGGCTTGATCGTCAACGTAAGCTTTTGGGCAGCGCAGAAATACGTTGGAAATGCAATTTACGGGATTGCAAAGGCAGCAACCGATAAGATGTCATCGGACATGGCACATGAACTTCGTCCGCACGGGGTGGCGGCGTCACAAGCAAGGGCGATTCTCATCTCACCCTGCGCGGCCCTTTGGGCGCGCTAAGACCATCTTGCAAGAAGAATTTCCCGCGCCGTGTTAATCGCCGGAGCCCCCGTCACCAACCACGAAAACCTCCATCTCCCTCTTACTTCAATCACTTCCGCCCCGCCGAGCCTCACACTCCCACCCCCGCTTGCTACCCTCCAAACGGAGAAAATTCCCAGATGCCATCCGATTCACAATTCTCAGCCAATCGCGCCAACGCGCAAAAAAGCACCGGCCCCCGCACCCCGGCAGGCAAGCAACGCAGTTCCGGCAATTCCTGGAAGCACGGTGCCCACTCCAGCCAGGTCGTCCTGCCGCACGAAATAAATGAAGAATACGATGATCTCCACCAGGCCCGTCACCTATCCCATTCTGATGAAAATGTAGAATCAGAACGACCGCACGGCCGACCGCTGCACCGAAATGCTCCTCAGAATCCAGCGCGACCGCGCCAAAGCACTCCGCGAGTCGCTGAAATCGCAAGACTTACCGGAAACTGGCTTCGTTCCGCCAAAAAATGGCGAACCCGCTCCGCCGCCCGCCCAACCCGGCCTGCATGTGGTCCCGAACGACGCCGCTCCCCCGAATAAACCACAAAAACGCCCTCGAAATCTGCAAAATACCCCGCAGCTTCATATCCTCCACCCGCCAGCGCCCAACAAGCCCAAGCTGCCACGGCGCTCATTACCGAAAGGCAGCTCCTAATTTACCTTTTGTTCTCTACCACTTCCATGTTCGCGGACTCCAACACGGCCAGTTTCACCTGCTAGCCTGGAACCGCAATGAAGAAAACGCAACTCACGAATCGCCTCGCGCGCAAGGCGGGGGTCAGCCGGGCCGAGGCAGCCGACCAGTTGGATCACGTGGTTCACAAAATCGTGTCCAATCTCCGCAAGGGTAAGCCGGCGAATCTGCCCGGTCTGGGCCAGTTTCAGCCCGGCGAGAAGTGGCACTTCGAATTCGATCCGGCCGCGCCGAAGGACCAGCGTGACAAAGGGAAGTAAGGCCTCTCCCCGGCTGGTTGCGCGGCTCATCCGGGAAGCCCTTGAAAGCGGTTCCATGATCGAAATCGACGGGCTCGGAACGTTCCGTCCCGATGGCGGCACGGGATTCGTCTTCCAGAAAAGCACCCACCCCAAAGTCTTCCTGGCCTATGTCCATGAAGACGCCGCCGTCGCGGAGCACCTCTTCGATGCCTTCGCGAAAGCCGGGTTCGACCCCTGGCTGGATCGCCGCAAGCTGCTTCCCGGCCAGAACTGGCCTCGCGCCATTCAGGATGCTCTCGAAACCTCAGACTTCGTCGTCCCCTGTTTTTCCGCTCACTCCGTCCGGAAAAAAGGCGGCTTTCAGGCCGAAGTCCGCTACGCGCTCGATTGCGCCTCCCGCATTCCGCTGGATGAAATCTTCCTGGTGCCGGTGCGTCTCGATCCCTGCCCCGTTCCCCCGCAGATCAGCCGCGTCGTCCAATACGTCGATCTCTTCCCTGATTTTCACGCCGGGTTCCTCCGCATTCTCCGCGTATTAAAACGCCAGTCCTCCCGCAAAGCGGCCTGAACTTCCTGGCAACAGGAGCCCTAAAGCTTACCCATCCGCTTGCGAACCGCCTCCGCGTCCTTCGCTTCCGGAGCCACTTCCAAATACTTCTGGTACGCATCGCGGGCCAGCTTCTTGTCGTGCGCCTTCTCTTCCGCTTCCCCAAGCCGGACATACGCTTCGGCCAAACTGCCGTTCCAAAGTGCGGCCTCTCGAAACCGCTGCGCCGCGGCCCGGTATTTGCCGCGCTTCATATAGTAATTTCCGATTTTTAACTCATTCGCAGCCTGCAGCGGATTGAAACTGTACTCTTTCGGCTTGGCTGCCACGTCTTCTTCCGGCGGCAGTTCTTCTTGCGGGTCCGGCTTCTGCTTAGGAACTTGCTTAGGATCCTGCAGAGCCAATCCGCTCGCTACTAACGCTAGCAACCACAGCGGCATCATCTCTCCTCAAATATACCGGCTGTCATAATGGATCTGTCCCCGGTGTCTGAAACCCTTCGCGAAAAAGTGGCGCAACTCCCTCTCTCGCCCGGGGTCTATCTCTATAAAGATGCCGCCGGCCGCGTCATCTACGTCGGCAAAGCCAAGAATCTCCGCGCGCGCGTTCGCTCCTACTTCTCCGCCGATAAACTCGCCGAAGCGAAAACCAGTTCCCTCATCCATGAAGCCACGGACATCGATTACATCCTGGTCGATAACGAAAAAGAAGCGCTCGCTCTCGAGAACAACCTGATCAAGCAGTACAAGCCTCGCTTCAACGTTCTCCTGCGGGATGACAAGACGTACCCCTATATCAAGCTCACCAAAGACAAGCACGCCAAGGTGTTCGTCACGCGCCGCCTGCGGAAGGACGGCTCTACCTACTACGGCCCCTATTTCCCGGGCAATCTCGCGCACCGCCTGGTCCACTTCATTCACCGCCATTTTCTGCTGCCTTCCTGCAAGGTGGATCTGTCGCGCTACCATCCCAAGCCATGCCTTCAGTACCACATCCACCGCTGCCTCGGCCCCTGCGTCCAAGGCCTCACCACAGACGAGATTTACGCCCGCGCCGTTCGTGACACGCGCCTCTTCCTCGAAGGCCGCCACACCGACCTTGCGCGGGATCTCCGCTCCCGCATCGCCCTCGCTTCCGATCAAATGCGCTTCGAAGAGGCCGCCAGCCTGCGCGATCTGCTTTCCACCGTCGAAGAGATCGAGCAGCGCCAGAAGATGGCTTCTGTCAACAAAGACGACGCCGATATCCTGGCCTACTACGCCGAGCCGCCCCTCGTCGCCGTGAATCTGTTCCACCTCCGCAACGGCCAGATTGTCGACCGGCGCGAATTCTTCTGGGAAGATCAGCATGAATTCGATCCGCCGGAATTCTTCTCCTCGCTCCTCCTTCAGATCTATCTCGACCAGCAGTACGTACCCGCTTCCATCCACGTGCCGGTGGAGTTCGAAGACCGCGAAACCATGGAGGAGCTGCTCACGGAGAAGAAGGCCCGCAACGTCGAAATCGTCACGCCGCAACGCGGTCAGAAAAAGGCCATGCTCAACTTAGTCGAAAACAATGCGAAGCATAGCTTCGACGCGCGGTTCCGCGTCTTAAAGCCCTCCTCAAAAGCCATCCAGGAGGCGTTGCAGGATGCCCTGAACCTGCCCGAAGCGCCTACCCGCATCGAATGCTTCGATATCTCCCACATATCCGGCACGGACAAAGTCGCCAGTATGGTGGTCTGGGAAGATGGCCGCATGAAAAAGGCCGATTACCGCAAGTTCATCATCCGCACAGTGGAAGGCAATAACGATTTCGCCAGCATGCACGAAGTGGTAACCCGCCGTTACAGCCGCCTGCAACAGGAGAATGGCGCGTTCCCCGGACTCATCTTGATTGACGGCGGTTTGGGTCAACTCCATGCGGCCGCGGATGCGCTCGAAGCCATCGGCGTCATCAACCAGCCGCTTGCCTCCATCGCGAAGCGCGAAGAGATCATTTACGTGCTGGGACAGGAAGGCGACCCCGTCGTGCTCGATAAGTTCTCACCCGTCCTGCATCTGGTGCAAACCGTTCGGGACGAAGCCCACAGGTTCGCCGTCACATTCCACCGAACGCGCAGAAATGCCATGCGGCTCACCAGTGAGCTCGATCAAATCCCTGGAATAGGAGAGAAAACGCGTGTGAAGCTGCTCAAGCACTTCGGAAGCTCGGAACAGGTCCGGAACGCCACTGAGGAATCGCTCGCCGCCGAAGTCGGCAAAGCCGCCGCCCGCCGGATCAAGTTGTTCTATTCCAGTGAAGTGGTAATGGCTGGGAGACAGGGACTCGAACCCCGATAGGCAGATCCAGAATCTGCAGTCCTACCATTAGACGATCTCCCAACGGACTTTTTCCATCTTACAATACACTTTGACTCGACGCCATTTCGCACTCCTCGCCGGCACCGCCGTTGCCTCCACCCGCGTGCAAGGAGCCAATGACCGCATCCGTTTAGGCGCCATCGCTACCGGCTCCCGATGTCAGTACCTTATGCGCCAGGCCCTTCGGGCGGGCGGGTGCGATTTCGTCTATGTCAATGACGTCAACACCACCCGCCGTGCCTCCGCCCAAGCGTCCCTCGCCCCCGGCGCGGCCATTGCTCCCGACTTCCGGACCGTCCTAGATGATGGCTCCGTCGACGCGGTCGTGATCGGCTCCCCCGATCATTGGCACATCCCCATGCTCCGCGCCGCGCTCGCCGCGGGTAAGGACGCTTACTGCGAAAAGCCGCTCACCAAAACCATCGAGGAAGGCGATCTCATCCTGGCCGCTTCCGCTCAGGCGAACCGAGTCGTTCAAGTAGGCTATCAACAGCGCAGCTACGTCCACATGCAGGAAGCTCGCGATCTCATTCGCGGCGGCGAAATCGGCGCCGTGCCCTTGGCCGAGTGTTACTGGTACCAAAACTACCAAAATCCCAACGGCCTTCCCGATATGGACCCCGCTACCATCGATTGGAAGGCATGGCTCGGCGACGCCACCCCGCGGGCCTTCGACCCCCTCCGCTACCGCCGCTGGCGCTGGTTCTGGGACTACGGCGGCGGAACGCTAACAGACCTCTTTTCCCACTGGATCGATACCATCCATTGGATCCTGGGCGAATCGGATTTCTCCGAAGTGCGCGCCACCGGAGGTAACCTGTTCTTCAAGGATTGGGAGTGCCCCGACACCCTCAGCGCGTCGTATCGCTACCCGCACTTTATCGCTGCCTACAACTCCACTCTGGTGCAAAGCTATCAGGACGGCGGCATGATCTTCCGCGGCAGCAAAGGCACCCTGGACCTCAGCCGCTCCGGTTATAAGCTGTACGCGGAAGCCGACGTGAAAGGCTCCAACGAGTACCGCCCCGCCCCCATCCGCTCCGCTAAGCCCGAACGGGATGCCGTTGTCGATCACATGGCCAACTTCTTCTCCTGCATCCGTAGCCGCAAGGAGCCCAACAGCTCCATCCCCAGTGCCATCCCCGCCGCCAACGCCGCCCATTACGGCAATCTGGCGTTCAAAACCGGCCAGGCAATTTCACCCGCCGTCCACGGCTCTAAGTTCCGCCCGCTCTCCAACGGCCGCGATCTGAAAGACTGGGTCGTCGATACGAAGCACGTCTGGAAGGTCAAGGACGGTGTGATCACCGGAAAGCACAACGGCCTGGATCACAATGACTTCCTGCGTACCAAGGAGTCCTTCCGCGATTTCGAATTGAAAGCTCAGTTCCAATTGGTCGGCGGCATTGGCAATAGCGGCATCCAGTTCCGCAGCGAAAACGCTACAGAGCCCCATGAGGTCAGCGGCTATCAAGCCGATGTGGGCGAAAAGTATTGGGGCTGTCTATACGACGAATCGCGCCGCAAGCGGGTTTTGGTCACCCCGCCCCCCGAAGCCCTCGCCACATTGGACCGCACCGCCTGGAACGAATACGTCATCCGCGCGCAGGGCAACTTCATCACCCTGCATCTGAACGGCATCCGCACGGTCCACTACATTGAGCAGGAGCACGTCGCCCCTGGAGGCTTCATCGCGTTGCAGGTCCACAAGGGTCCAAAGATTGAGGTGCACTTCCGCAACTTAGAGATTCGGACTCTGTAGTTCGCGCGCGCGGACGTAACACTACCACCGCCAGGGGCGGCAGAGTCACCGGAAGGCTCCACGCGCGCCCATGTTGGGGCTTGGGCGCGGCTTCCAAACCGCCGCCGTTTCCAACGTTTCCGCCGCCAAATGCGGCGGCATCGGTATTCAGGATCTCTTCGTAATAGCCCGGCGCCGGTACTCCGAACGAGTATCCATAACGCACCACCGGAGTGAAGTTACAGCAGATCAGCACGAAGTCGTCCGGATCTTCCGCTTTCCGAAGGAACGCGATTACTGAGTTGTCGATGTCATGAAAATCTACCCACTCAAATCCCGAATGGTGGAAGTCCACCTGGTACAGCGCCGGATTGCCGCGGTACACCCGGTTCAGTTCCTTCACCAGATCCTGCAGTTGCCTGTGCCGGTCGTATTGCAGCAGGTCCCAGGACAAAGCGCCCGAAGCGCTCCACTCGCTCCATTGCCCGATCTCCGCGCCCATGAACATCAGCTTCTTGCCCGGATGCGTCATCATGTAAGCCAGAAACGCGCGTACGTTCGCAAAGCGCTGCCAGTCGTCTCCCGGCATCTTCTCCAGAAGAGAATGCTTCCCGTATACCACTTCATCGTGCGATACCGGCAGCACGAAGTTCTCCGTAAACGCGTACACCATGCTGAAGGTAATGTTGTTGTGGTGGTATTTGCGGTGCACCGGGTCCTGCTCGAAGTAGTGCAGCATGTCGTGCATCCACCCCATGTTCCACTTCATGGTGAAGCCCAACCCGTTCATATACACCGGCCGCGAAACCCCGGGAAACGCGGTCGACTCCTCCGCGATCGTCACCGCGCCCGGCACTCCATGGGCCAGCTCATTGAACTTCCGCAGAAAGTCGATAGCTTCCAGGTTCTCGTTCCCGCCATGAACATTCGGAAGCCACTGGCCTGCTTCGCGCGAGTAATCCAGATACAGCATGCTCGCCACCGCATCCACCCGCAACCCGTCCACGTGATACTTCTTCAGCCAGAACAGCGCGTTCGCAATCAGAAACTCGCGGACCTCGTTGCGTCCGAAGTTGAAGATCAGCGTGCCCCATTCCCGGTGCTCGCCCTTGCGCGGGTCGGCATGTTCGTACAGCGCGGATCCATCGAAGAAAGCCAGTCCGTGCGCGTCCTTCGGGAAGTGCGCCGGTACCCAATCCACAATCACGCCGATGCCTTCCTGATGGGCGCGGTCGATCAGGTACATGAAGTCTTCCGGAGTTCCAAAGCGCGCGGTGGGCGCGTAGTATCCCGTGACCTGGTAACCCCACGAGCCCCCGTACGGGTGCTCCATCACGGGCAGCATTTCCAGATGCGTGTACCCCATGTACTTCGCGTACCCCACCAGCTTGTCCGCCATCTCCCGGTACGTGAGCCACTCACCCCGCGGCTTGCGCAGCCAGCTTTCCAGATGCACTTCGTAGATAGAAACAGGCTCCCGCAGCAGATCTGTTTCGGCCCTCGCGGCCATCCATTCCGCATCGGCCCACTCGTACCGGTCCAGGTCCCGGACCACGCTGGCGGATTTCGGCGGAACCTCCGTCCCGAAAGCATACGGATCGGCCTTCAACTGCTCATGCCCGAAGAACTGAGACCGGACGTGATACTTGTAAGCCGCGCCTTCCCCCAGGCCCGGCATGAAAAACTCCCACAGCCCGCCGTTGCGCTTGCGCATGGGGTTCATGCGCGTGTCCCACTGATTGAAGTCCCCCGCCACCGCAACGCTGATCGCGTTCGGAGCCCACACGGCAAACCGAACGCCGGCGACGCCTCCCAGCGTTGCCAGGTGCGCCCCCAGAGTGTCATAGCTCTGGTAGTTCGTTCCTTCGCCATGAAGGTAAATTTCGTATTCGGTCAGAATCGGCGGAAACCGGTACGGATCTTCCCGCATCTCCGACACTCCGCCTGCCCACGTGACTTCGAGCCGGTACGCAGTCACATCGCCGGCCAGTTCCGCCACGAAGAATCCCGCGGGGTTGCGCTTCTTCATCGGGATCGGCTTCCCCCCGTCCCGAACAACCGCAACCGATTCCGCCCCGGGCAGAAACGCCCGGACTTCCCATCCGGATTTCAGCGCATGCGGACCCAGTACCCGGAACGCATCCCCGTGATAACCGCCCGCAATCGCTTCAATCTCTTCACCCGTCATGCGAACTTAATTATATGGCGCGCGCGGAACTTCACCTTCACCTGGAAGGCACAGTGGAACCGGCCACCATCCGGGAGCTTGATCCCTCCCTGTCGGAGGATGAGATTGCGGAACGGTATCGCTTCACTGACTTCGGCGGCTTCATCGCCGCCTTCCGCTGGATCTCGCAGAGACTCCGCACGCCGGAGGATTATGCCAGGATCACCTCCGCCCTTTGCCAGCGCCTGCGGGAACAGGACATCGCCTACGCCGAGATCACCCTGGCTGCGGGCGTGGTCATTTGGAAAGAGCAGGACCTTCCCGCCGTCTACGATGCTGTCCATCGCGCCGCGCTCGCTTCGCCGGTTGAGGTTCGGTGGAACCTCGATAGCATCCGCCAATTCGGCCCGGAGCTGGCGCAAAAGGTCGCGGAGTTCGCCGCCACTCGCGCCGGTCGCGGAGTCGTCTCCGTCGGCATCGGGGGTGACGAAGCCGCCGGTCCCGCCGAATGGTTCGCGGATGTGTACCGCTATGCGCGCGACCGGGGCCTGCGCCTTACCGCGCACGCCGGGGAAACGGCAGGCCCCGCCTCCATCTGGAGTGCGCTTGAGATTGGAGCCGAGCGCATCGGCCACGGCATCCGCGCCGTCGATGATCCGGTCCTCCTCGCCCACTTGGCGAAGCACCGGATCCCGCTCGAAATCTCGATGTTCAGCAACGTGGCAACCGGCGCGGTCAGCTCGCTTGCGGCTCACCCCATCCGGAAACTGTACGATGCCGGAGTCCCCATCACGCTCAACACGGATGACCCTGCCCTCTTCGGCAACACTCTCGCCGATGAGTTTGCTTTGGCGAAAAGTCACTTCGGATTCACCGATTCGGAGTTAGACCGGGTTCGCCGGAATGCGTTCGACTTCCGCTTCTCCTAAACGGGCGCCCACAATCTGGACTACGTCCATCAGCTTCACGGGCCGGTCCGTCACAGATCCCAGCGCGTCCCGGAACATGGTCTGGCAAAACGGGCAGCCCGCTGCGATCGTATCGGCGCCGGTGGCAACCAGCTCCCGTACGCGGTTCACATTCACCCGCTCGCCTTTCTCTTCGCCGAGAAACATCATCCCGCCGCCCGCGCCGCAGCAGAACGATTTGTCCCGTGTCCGGGCGGGCTCAATCACTTCGCCCAGCAGTTCGCGAGGCTGGTCATACACGCCGCGATACCGCCCCAGGTAACACGGATCGTGATAAACCACGCTGCCTTCCGGCTTCGGCAGCCGGTCCGCAAAGCGCGCCAGCAGCTCCGTGTGATGCTCCACGGCAAACGTCGCGCCCGCCTCCGCCCAGTCCGTTCCCATGGTCCGTACACAATGCGGACAGATGGACAACATCCTGGTTTGGCTTGTCACGCCAGCCGATTTCAACCCCTCGATGCCGTTCTCCGCCAGTTGGCCGAACAGCAGATCGTTCCCGAGCCGCCGCGCCGGGTCGCCATTGCAGCGTTCCCTCTTCAGAACGCCAAAGGAGATTCCCAAGTAACGCAGTACCTTCGCCAGCGAAGCCACAATCTCGCGGCCCTGCGGGTCATAAGAACCCATGCACCCCAGCCAGAGGCAGTACTCCTGGGAGCCGTCGTAGACCGGAAGCGCGGCGCGCTCGATGAACTTGGCCCGTTCCCCGGCTGCGAAGCCCAACGAGTTGCCGTTCTTCTCCAGCGCCAGGAACAGCTTAGTCCCGTAGCTGTCTTCCCATTCGCCCGTATTCACCCGCCCGCGCCGGAGCCCGATCAGAAACGGCAGATGCTGAATCCCGACGGGGCACACTTCTTCGCACCCGCCGCATGTGGTGCATTGGAATATGGCCTCTTCCAGCACGTGCATCCCGACGATCGGCTCTTCCTTGAGCCCTTCCCGAAGGTAATCCCGCACACCCAGGATGACCTCCTTCGGATTCAAGACCTTGCCGGTCGCGAACGCCGGGCACTGCTCTGTACACCGGCCGCATTCCACGCACGAGAAGGCCTGGAGCGCATCGATGTTGGTGATATCTCTGCGCGCCACCAGCCCCAGATCCTCATCGCCGACAAGCGGGGGTATCTGGCTGAAACCCTGCCGCTTTGCAAAGATGGCTGCCGGGCTGAGCAGCAGATGCAAATGCTTCGTGTGCGGAATCAGCGGCAGAAACACCAGAAGGGAGAGGGTATGCAGCCACCAGTTCGCCTTCCCCGCAACGCTGCCTTCCGCCAGAACGAACCGCGCGAGATACGTGACCATCAGCAGGAAGATCAGGCCCGCGATCACGCCCGATTCCGGCGACACTTTGCCCAGCCAACGCGGCCGCGCGACGAAACGCCTCCAGAACAGCCCCGCAATGGAAACGGCGACCGCTATGGCAAAGAGCGCGACAAACCCGTAGTAGACCTGACCGGCGCGGCCGGCCCGGGACAGCAGGCCCAGACCGAATCCTTCAGCGATATGGCTGAGCGATACCAAGCCAAAAGCAAGAAAGCCCCAGAACACGAACGCATGCGCAATTCCAGGGAGAGGCCGGTCCCGGATGACTTTGCCCTGCAGCATCACCTCCCACACGAAAGCCCCGGCGCGAGGTCCGATTGCTCCAAGATGGTAGCCCGGCTCCGCCCGGGACTCCCCGATGATCCGTACCCCCGGCCCGAACCGCCGCCAGAAGAGCGCCACAGACACGACGATCAGAACAGCTAGAATGATTCCCATAGCGCAGTCAATCCGACTCTATCAGGTACAAGCAGCTACACTGGAAGTTTTGCCACTGGAGCCTTCTCATTGCGAATTGTAGTTTCCGGAGCCGCCGGATTCGTCGGCTCTCACATGTGCGACCGCCTGCTCGCCGAAGGCCATTCCGTCGCCGCTCTCGACAACCTCATCACAGGCGCGCGGCACAATATCGCTCACCTGGACGGTCATCCGGGCTTCACGTTCTACCTTCAGGATGTCACCAAGGTTGTTGAAATTCCCGGCCCGGTGGACGCCGTCCTGCACATGGCATCCCCTGCTAGCCCGAAAGACTATCTCGAGCACCCGATTGAAACTCTGGACGTCGGCTCACTCGGGACGCGAAACATGCTTGAACTCGCCCGCGCTAAAGAGGCACGCTTCCTCCTGACCTCCACCTCGGAAACATACGGGGACCCCCACGTCCATCCGCAGGTGGAAACCTATTGGGGCAACGTGAATCCTGTGGGGCCTCGCTCCTGCTATGACGAGGCGAAGCGTTTCGCGGAAGCGCTCACCATGGCGTACCACCGGAAGCACAGGCTGCAAACCAACATCGCGCGGATTTTCAATACGTACGGGCCGCGGATGAAGTTAAACGACGGCCGCATTGTGCCTGCGTTTGTCGATCAGGCCCTCCGAGGCCAGCCCATGACCATCTTCGGCGACGGTTCTCAGACGCGCAGCTTCTGCTATGTAAGCGATCTTGTGGATGGCCTTTACCGGCTGATGCTATCCGGCGAGCGCTACCCCGTGAACCTGGGCAATCCGAGGGAGATGACCGTGCGCGAATTCGCCGAAGCCATCCAGCGGATTACCGGCAGCCGCCTTCCTTTTCAGTTCCACCCGCTTCCCGAGGACGATCCGAAACAACGCCGCCCCGATATCACGAAAGCGAAAATGCTTCTCGGCTGGTCGCCTGTTGTTTCTCTGGAAGAGGGCCTCAAGCTTACGCTGGAATACTTCGCTTCTAGCGCTTACACATCTGGGGAAACTGTTCCTTCAGGTGTTTCAGTTTCGGCAGATCGTTGAAGACGATGTAAGGGTAGTTCGGATTCCGCTCCAGGAAGTTCTGATGGTATTCCTCCGCCGGAAAGAATCCTTTCAGCGGCACAACCTGCGTCACGATCTTCTTCGGGTAGACATGGGCTTTCTCAAGCTGATCGATATATGCCTGGGCGACATTCTTCTGCTCTTCATTCTGGTAAAAAACAGCGCTGCGGTACTGAGTTCCTGAATCCGGGCCTTGACGATTCAACTCTGTGGGATCATGCGCGACCGCGAAGTACACTTTCAGAATCTGCCCGAACGTGATCTCCGACGGATCATAGGTAATCTTCACGCTTTCCGCGTGACCGGTGCGCCCGGTGCTGACTGTTTCGTACTGAGCCGTGCTCTTTTCCCCGCCCGCATAGCCGGAAACGACGTCCGTGACGCCCTTCACATGCTTAAAGACGGCGTCAACGCCCCAGAAACAGCCACCGGCCAGCACCGCTGTCTCTTTGCCCTTCGTCTTCGGTTCGTCTACCGCGGCATCCGGGAAATTCGCCGCGCTCACCCCGGTAGCCAATAGCCCTGCCCATAGGAGAAGTTTTCTCATACTAATGAGATGCTACCGCCGCCGCGATTCTTCCTTTCGCTTCGGCCAGTTTCGCTTCCGCGATTGCGAGGTTCGGACCTTCGTAAGTTTCAAGGAACCGCTCCGCCCACCGGTAATGAATCCCGAGCCGGATCAGTTCCACCCCGGCTGCGTATTCCGCTTCGTGACTTTCCGGAACGGCCGCTTTCGCCCGGGCAATGAAATTGAACATTTCGTCCCAGCATTGGTCGTCCACGGCGGCCCGGATCAAGATGTTCCACGCTTGGGCGCGCTCGGGATCCAGGTTCACCGCCTCGCAGGCTTCCCGCTCCGCCGCGGCGCGGTCTCGTGAATCCAGGAACTCCGCCAGGGCGGCCCTTGCTTCGTAAAACTTGGGATCGGCCTCGACTGATTTTCGATAGAAACTCTCCTCAGCGGCAGTATCCTTCGCCTCTCGCGCCAGTTGCGCCTGCGCCAGATACCCGCGGGCCGAAGCGATTCGCGTCATCGCTTCGGCCTCCACGTGCGCCTTCGTCTTGTCGCCGCCTACGAACGAGGGCGCGGCGTAATAGAACATCATCAGCCCATAGAGCGCGTCCACGTTTTCCGGATTCAGTTCCAATCCGGTGTCCAGTTCTTTCTTCGCGCGCTTCGCGAGTCCAAGCTGCTTGAACATGGAAGCTTTCGCCGCGAGGCGCCCACAAGCCGCCGCCACCTGCACGTGATATTCGGAGCGCTGCGGCTCCAATTCCAGAGCCTTCTCGGCCGCCCGAAGCGCCTCCTCCAACTCACCGAGCCCCGCCAGAGCCTTTGACCTCAGATAGAACGTATGCGCATCGTCTCCGGCCAATTCGCTCAAGGCTAAACGGTACCGGCCTTCTTCGATGTATACTGCCGGTTCTTTAGCGCCGGGCGTAGCTTCCGGCAACACACAAGCGCTCCATAGAGCCGGACTCGCGAACAAGAGAACCATCCACCGCACATCCCCAGACTACCGCTGGAGAACCTCTTGAAAGAAACCGATCGCCCGGGCGTCTTTCGACTGACCCAGCCAGAACATCGCCTGCTTCCGAACCTCCGGACTCTTGCTGGTGCGCGCAACCTGAATCAGCAGGGGCACGCCTTCCCCTTGCGGCAACTGATTCAACGCGAATACCGCCTTCTTCTTCACTTCGAGTTCAGGATCGTTTTCAACGGAGTCTTTGATCGCCGCGGTCTCCCGCTGACCGGCTTTGTGGGCCATCCAGAACAGAGCTTGACCCCGCACGCGGGCGCTCTTATCGTTCTTCGCCGCTTCGATCAGCGCGTCCACCGCTTGCGGCTCTTTGCTGACGGAGAAAGCGAACATGTTCTTCTCCCGCACGCGGTCGTCCGTTTCCGCCGCGTTCAGGCGCTTCAGCGTTTCGAACCCGCGCGCTCCCCGGGCGGCCGCGAGCCAGAAACCGACCTTCTCCCGCAACTTCTCCGGCTGCCCCGCGCCGGCAAGCTTCTCAAGCGCCGCATCCGCCGACGCGTCCTCATGCATCGCGATCGCGCCGACGGCATGATATTGGTCCGGCTTCAGCATGCCCGCCAGAAGCGCGACGCTGTCAGCGGGACGCACACCCGTCAACAGGACCACAGGCAAGCCGCCGGCATCCAGCTCGCAATCGCCGGAAACGGTCTGCATTTTGCCCACTTCGTGATGTTCCAACCGGAAGAGCACAATCAAAGTGGTTGAGCCTTCCAGCATCACCGGCCCTGGCTTCCCTGCGACTCCAGTCTTGTTCTGGCCTTCCAAAGCACACCCTCGATAGTTGTTGCTCCAGCAGCACGATTCGCCATGACCCTTCACGGCCGGCACGGTCCACGCCACCCACTCGGGCGCTTCGGCTGACGCCACTATCGCCCGGAATGCCGGGTCCAGGTTTCCCGCCGCGCGCGTTTCCACGCGGGCATTTCCGATTCGCGGCTGCTGCGCCGCAAGCGGCAGGCCCATTATGACTATCAAGATACTCAGTCTCATTTGTTTAAGATCTCCATCAGATAGCTGGTCGCTTCCGGCGAACTTATCATCGAAAGCTTCTGGACCAGGTCTTTCTTCATCGCAACATCCGGCTCCTTGCGCGCCAGTTCCACGATTCCTTTCGCGTTGTTCTGCCTCATGAGCGCAGTTACAATTTCTCTCTTTACGTCAGGCTCTTTGGCCGCCCGGTAGATGGCGAGCAGTTCGTCACCGTTTCCGTTCGTCATCGCGTACATCCGGATGGCTTGGATCTGCACGCCCGGGTTGTACGCCCCGTTTGCCGCCTCTTTCAACAACTGTTGCGCCTTCGGGCTCTTGCTCTGTGTCAGAACAAAGAGCGCCCGCTCCTTCAACTTGCGCGAATTGCTGTTCTTCAGCAGCTTGCCAATGATGGGTATGGCCTGATCCGGATCGCTATGCAGAAGTCCATTCAGCGCCAACATCTTCAAGTCCTCGTTCTGCTCGGAATCCGGACTCACGGGGTTTCCCGACTGCTGCTTAATCTCTACCTCAAGCGCTTGCGCGTCGTTCATCCACCGGCTGGAAGCGTAATCGCGCCGAAGGTTGGCAATGTCCGCAAGAGCGGCATCGCGGTGGCCCATCCGGTTTTCCGCGTAAGCCTTCCAGTACAGCGCCCCATCGGAGAGTGAACTTTTCTTGTCCGCTTCCTGACTAAAGTACCGCGCCGCATCTTCCCATTTCGACCGGTCCAACGCCCGCGTCCCCCTGTCGTAATAGCGCTGCGCCGAAAGAGTCCCCGCGCACAGCGCCAACATACAAATCAGCCTCATAGTTTTTCCGCACCTTTCCATTGGAGATTGGAATCCGTCACGCGAATTTTGAACAACAACCGCTCGATCTGTTCGGATGCCGGTGACGATAACTGTGACTGCGTATTCGCCACGCCGGTTAGCAAACGATCCAATTCATCGAGCAATTCCGTATAACCCCGGTCACCCGCGAACGATGTGGTTTGCCTGAAAAGCCGGTTATCCCCGATCAGGGCTCGTGCCCTCAATCGGGATTGCTCGAAGTCTTTGCCGTCCGCATTCGCCAGTTCCAACAGAACCATTTGCGAACGCTCCAGGTGCGCTCCGAGCGCGACCAAGAGGACGCGTTCCCGCCCGCCTTCCTGAACGGGAGGCACGACGGGCTTAGTTGAAACACGCCCGGTAAAGAACGCGGCAATCAGTCCCGCCGCAAACACCGGCGCCAGCAGCCAGGCATGCCATCGCCTCTTTTGCTTCCAGGCATAGGGAGGCGGTTCCGGAACCGGAAGTTCGTTCATTGCAGTCAAAACCAGGCAGATTTCGCGGTATTCGTTTCTGCACGCGGCACACGTTTCCAGATGCGGCTCCGTCTGCCCGTAGTAACACTCAATCAATTGCTCTTCCGTCAGATGCGTCATCGCGCGACCCCCATGGCGGGCGCCAAAGCCCGCCTCAATTTCTGCACGGCACGAAATACCGAGTGCTTGGCCGCATTGGGCTGCACGCCCAGCACAGCGCCGATGTCTTCGATGGAGAGGCCCTCGTAGTGCCGCATCACGAAAGCAGCGCGTTCCATATCGCTCAATTCAGCCAGCGCCGGTTCCAGCATGCGCCGGATCTCTCCGCTTCCGGTCAACCTTTCCGGGGACGGCTCTCCGGACACACTGATTTCGTCATTCCCCTGGGCGACATGCACGGCTTCGCGCTTCCTGCGCACCCGTAGCAAATCGATTGCGCAGTTCGCGGCAATGCGGTGAAGCCAAGTGGAAAAAGCAGACCTCTGGTCGAACTTGGAAAGCTGCTTGTGCGCGCGAAGGAATGCCTCCTGCACGACATCTTCCGCATCCTGCCGGTTGCCCGTCATGCGGTACGCCAGCCGGAACACAGCGCGATGATGCCGCTCCACGAGCACATGGAAATCCTCCATCGTCTGCCAGTGTTAGACTGCGGCGGGCGGGAGGCGGTTAGCCGTTACCGGAAGTTTTTACAGCGTCACCGCAGTGACCGCCAATTCCAGCTGTTCCTGGTCGTGCCGTTTCTTCGAACCCGTTGCGGGACTGGAATTCTCCGCCCGCCCCACGTACCGGACCGGGCGCGGAAACAGTTCCCGCACGAACCGCCAAGCGCCCATATTCTGCGGTTCTTCCTGGCACCAGACCAGCTCAGCGTCTTCCGGCCAGGCTTTCAGGATCTCCGCAACCTGTTCTCCGGCGAAGGGATAAATCTGCTCCAGACGGACCAGCGCAACCTGGGTGGTTCCCGTCTTCTCCCGCTGCGCCAACAGATCGTAATACACCTTGCCTGTCGAAAATACAATGCGTTTTACGTCGCGGGCGATAGGATCGGGAAGTACTTCCCGGAACGTTCCGTCCGTGATATCGGCGAACGTCGAAACCGCCTTTGGACTGCGCAGCAGACTCTTCGGCGTGAACACGATCAGCGGCTTCCGGGCACTCAATTTCGCCTGCCTTCGGAGCAGATGAAAGTACTGCGCGGGCGTAGTGCAGTTGGCTACGATCATGTTGTTCGCGGCGCATAGCTCCAGAAAGCGCTCGATCCGCGCGCTGGAGTGCTCCGGGCCCTGCCCCTCATAGCCATGCGGCAGCAGCATCACCAGACTTGTCGTCACGCCCCACTTCGATTCCGCGGTGGTGATGAACTGGTCGATCATGATCTGCGCGCCGTTTCCGAAATCGCCGAACTGCGCTTCCCATAGCACCAACGATTTCGGGTCGGCCAGAGTGTACCCGAACTCAAAACCCAGCACCGCGTACTCGGACAGCGAACTGTCGAAAACATCGAAGCGGGCCTGGTCTGGCGACAAATGCCGCATCGGGATGTACTTGTCCCCGTTTTCGTAATCGTAAAACGCCAGGTGCCGCTGGCTGAAAGTGCCGCGGCCCGTGTCCTGTCCGCTCAACCGGACCGGGGTGCCCTGCAGCACAAGCGAGCCGAACGCCAGCGCTTCCGCGTAGGCCCAATCGATGGCGCCGTTCTTGCGAACCGCTTCGCGGCGCTTTTCGTTAAATTGCCGCAGCTTGGGATGGACAGTGAACGTGTCCGGAAAAGCCGTCATGCGATCCACCACGCGCTCGACCAACTCCGTGCCGATCGCAGTCTTCGCCTGCTCAGCGGAAGGAGGCTCCGGCTCCACCACGGGCAACGGTTTGACCGCACCCCTTCCCGCATCGAAGGCGTTCGAATACCGGTCTTTGGCATGCTTCCGGATTTCTTCCGCTTCAGGCGCGGTCAACACTTTCTCCTTCACCAAACGGCTGGCGTAGAGCACAGCCACGGAAGGCTGCTTCTCGATTTTGCGATACAGAATGGGCTGAGTGTACGCCGGGTCGTCCCCTTCGTTGTGACCATGGCGGCGGTAGCAGAACATATCGATTACGACGTCTTTTTTGAACTGCTGCCGGAAGTCGAACGCCATCTGCACCACCCGTATTGCAGCTTCGGGATCGTCACCGTTAACGTGGAAGATGGGGGCTTGCACCATGCGGGCGACGTCGGTGGAATACGTTGTGGAGCGCGCGCCGCCGGGAAGCGTTGTGAAGCCGATTTGATTGTTGATGATCAGGTGAATGGTCCCGCCGGTGGAATAACCATCCAGTTGTGACAGATTGAGAGTTTCCGCTACGATGCCCTGCCCCGCGAATGCCGCGTCACCGTGAATCAGAATTGGAATCACGCGCTCGCGAGCGGTATCGCCCAGCAGATCCTGCTTCGGCCGTACAATACCCTCGACCACCGGGTTAACAGCTTCCAAGTGGCTCGGGTTTGAGGCCAGATAGACGGCAATCTCCTTTCCTGAAGAGGTCTTCCGTGCGCCTTGCGCGCCCAGGTGATATTTGACATCGCCCGAACCCTGGGTGGTGGACGTATCCGCGTTGCCTTCGAACTCGGCGAAGATTTCCGAGAGCGGCTTGCCCACAGTGTTCGCGAGCACGTTCAACCGGCCGCGATGCGCCATGCCGATGACAACTTCTTCCGCCCCGTGGTCCGCGGCGCGGTTCAGAGTCTCCTCCAAAATCGGAATCGCCGTTTCCGCCCCTTCCAGCGAGAAGCGCTTCTGGCCTACAAATCGCGCATGAAGGAAGTGTTCGAATTCTTCACCGGCAAGCAGATTGTCCAGGATGCTCAATTGCAGAGGCCGGTCGAGCGGCCAGTTGTTCGCCCGCGGCTCCATCCGTTCCTGCAACCAGCGCTTCTGGTCGGGAAACTGGATGTGCATGTACTCGCACGCAATCTTGCCGCAGTAGGTGGCGCGAAGCTGTTCCAAGGTCTCGCGAAGCGGTGCGATGGGTTTGGCCCCGAAATTCCCGGCGCTGTAATCCCGATCCAGATCCCAGATGGTCAACCCATAGGTCAGCGGATCGAGCTCGTCATGGTAGTCCGGCTCTTTGCCATTCAGCGGATCGAGATCCGCCATCAAATGGCCGCGTACCCGGAAGGCATTGATCAATTGCAGAACGGCGGCCTGTTTGGAAGCTTCCACGGTGAGCGCGGCTCCCGCGGCGGTGCCCTTGTGATCCGTCTCCCAACGGACGGGCTGATAGGGAATGTGCAGCGCGTGAAAGACTTCCGTGTAAAAGTCTTGCTCTCCATCGAGCAGGGATTGCAGCGTACCCAGGAAGGAGCCGGATTCCGCACCCTGAATAATCCGGTGGTCGTAGGTACACGTCACCGTCATCACCTTACTGATTCCGAGGGCCGCCTGGGTTTCCGGCGCCACGCCGCGGAAGCCCGGCGCAAAATCCATCGCGCCGACAGCGACAATGGCGCCCTGGCCGGTCATCAAGCGCGGAATGGACGCCATGGTTCCGACCGTGCCGGGGTTGGTGAGTGAAATGGTGGTGCCCGCGAAGTCCGGAGCCGCCAGCTTGCCGGTGCGCGCCCTTGCCACCAGATCGTCGAACGCTTTTTGAAATCCACCAAAGCCGAGCGCCGCCGCATTCTTGATGTTGGGCACCATCAGGCTACGCGCCCCGTTCTTGCCCGCTACATCGATTGCGATTCCGAGATTGATTTCTTTGTGGAGGATGCGAAGCAGTTCTCCCCCGGATTCAGCGAACGCGTGATTGATTGCGGGGTTTGCTTCCACGGCCTTCACCAACGCCCAACCGATCAAGTGGGTGAAGCTGACTTTGCTTTTGCCGATCAGGGCGCGGTGATGATTGATCAACCGGCGATTCTCATCGATCACTTTTACCGGAATGGTCCGCTGGGAAGTGGCGAGGGGGATCGAGATGCTCGCGGCCATGTTCTTGGCAATGGCCCCGGCCGCTCCACGCAGCGGCGTTAGTTCCTCGCCGGGCGGGACGGCAACGGCGGCGGAAGCGATCTTCGCTACAGTGCCGTTCTTGCCTGTGCCCGAGCCGTTCTGCTCGAACAAGTGTTTCCAGCTCTCGTCGATGGAGCCGCGGTCATGCTTGAACTGCTCGCGCAGCTCATCTTCAAACCAACTGTTGACGCCCAGTTGAGTCTCGTCTTTCAGGGCCATTTTGCTTTCTATTGTTATGATACTGCCCCGGTTGGGTCTGGAAATCCCGAACTCGACCACAGGGCCATCATAAATCCGTCCTGGCCGGCGTTACGCTGAGAGAAGGAAATAATGGCGAATCTCGATTGGTCACAATGCGCGGCTGTGGAGAGCATCCCCGGCAAGGTTAGTGGCGCGTGGGTCTTCCGGGGAACACGGATGCCGGTTCAGACGGTGTTTGAGAATCTTGAGGCCGGTATGTCAGTTAGTGAGATCACGGAGGTTTTCGACGTGACGCCGGAGGAAGTGAAAGCCGTTCTGCACTTTGCCAGTGAGAGCCTTGTCAAAGCGCCCACGTTTGGCTGATGAAGATTCTGTTCGATAACGGCGTCCCGAAACCGATTGTGCGGCAGCGTTCCTGTGCTGGAGGCTACCATGAAATTTGCCCAACCTGTTGATTCACGAAAAAAGCCCGTACCTGCTGCAGCACGCGCAGAATCCGGTAAATTGGTACCCCTGGGGCGAGGCGGCTTTTGCCAAGGCGCGCGCCGAAGATAAGCCCATCTTCCTTTCTGTCGGCTACTCCACGTGCCATTGGTGCCATGTGATGGAGCACGAAAGCTTCGAACAGGAGAGCGTGGCCGCCATCCTGAACCGCTACTTCGTTTCCGTGAAGGTGGACCGGGAAGAACGGCCGGATGTGGACCGGATTTACATGGCGTACGTGCAGGCGGCCACGGGCTCCGGAGGCTGGCCCATGTCCGTATGGCTTACCCCGGATCTGCATCCCTTCGTCGGCGGCACGTACTTCCCGCCGGACAATCGCTACGGGCGCCCCGGCTTTGGAGCCGTTTGCGAACGCATCGCCCAAGCATGGCGCGAAGAGCGCGGCCGCATAGGAGAATCGAGCGCGCGCGTGTTTGAACAGATGCGCGCCGCGTCCTCGATAGAGCTCGAAACAGGGGGGCCGCAACCGGCTGCGCTGGACGCGGCCTTTGACTACTTCCGCCGGACGTTCGACGCGCAATCGGGTGGCTTCGGCGCGGCGCCGAAATTTCCCCGGCCCGTGATCTTCAACTTTCTGCTGCGGTACTGGGCCCGAACAGGAAAGCCGGAAGCGCTCGATATGGTCACCAAGACGCTCCACGCGATGGCGCGCGGCGGAATGAACGATCAGTTGGGCGGAGGCTTTCACCGCTATTCCGTGGATGCATACTGGTTCGTTCCGCATTTCGAAAAGATGCTCTACGATCAGGCTCAATTGGCGGTGTCCTATCTGGAAGCCTTCCAAATCACGGGCGACCCGCTGTTGCGCCGCCAGGTGGAACGCATCCTGGACTACATACTGCGCGACATGACGCATCCGGATGGCGGGTTTTACTCGGCCGAAGACGCCGACAGCGCCCCGGACCCCGCGCAGCCAACCCACAAGAGCGAAGGCGCGTTCTACATCTGGAGCGCGGCGGAGGTGAATGACCGCTACTTCGCTTACTGCTACGGCGTAGAAGCGTCCGGCAACGTACAAGACGATCCCCACAACGAGTTCACAGGCCGCAACATTTTGTTCGAAGCGCACACGATGGAAGAGACCGCGCACCACTTCGATGTTCCCGTTGCGGAGGCCGCGGGCAGCGTGGAACGCACGGCCGCGCGGCTACTCGAGGAGCGCGGGAAACGGCCCCGTCCCTACCGCGACGACAAGGTTCTGACTGCCTGGAACGGGATGATGATCCGCGCTTTCGCACGCGCCGGAGCCGTGCTGGACGAACCCCGCTACCGCGATGCGGCACGCCGGGCCTCCCGCTTCATTCAGGGCAATCTGCAAAGCAACCTGATAGAGAATGGCCGTCTGCTGCGCCGCTTTCGGGAAGGCAGCGCCGCGATCCCCGGATTTCTTGACGACTACGCCGCTTACATCCAGGCGCTTCTGGAACTCTATCAATGCGAGCTGAACCCGGCCGATCTGGACTTTGCCGTTCAACTCGCCGGAAAGCAGAGCGCGTTATTCGAAGACGTGAAAGAAGGCGGCTTTTTCAGCACCGCCGAAGACGCGGGCGATCTGGTGCTGCGCATGAAGGAAGATTACGACGGAGCTGAACCGGGCGCTAATGCCGTTACCGCTTCAAACTTGTTGCTGCTGGCCCGCTTCACCGGACACGAAGATTTTCGGACGTCGGCGGAGCGCATCTTCCAGGCGTTCGCATCCCGAATCAACGACACCCCCTTCGCCGTTCCGCAGATGCTGGCAGCTTATCAATTCTCTCTCGGCAGCCCGAAGGAGGCGCGCTTTGAAGGGGATCCGCAATCCGTGTCCGCGCGTGAACTCCTCCGGGTTTTCTATGAACGATTCCTGCCGGACTACACCATCTCACGCTCCCTGCGGACATCGGACTCAAACACACCTGCCACCATCTCCGTCTGCGAAGATTATGTGTGTCAGCTGCCCACATCGGACGTGGGACGCTTCCGGCAGTTGTTACAATGACTCGGATGGAACGCGAGAACGCCACCACCCTGATGGGCAAGCCGATGACACTGGCCGGCCCTGAGCTGAAACCCGGTGACCCGGCCCCGGATTTCCAGTGTGTCGATGTCGGGATGAAGCCCGTGAATTTGGAAGCGACGGGTAAGGGCGTCCGGATTTTCAGCGTTGTGCCTTCGCTCGATACGCCCGTTTGCGACATGCAAACCAAGCGCTTTAACCAGGAAACCATGCAGATGGCGGGGGTGGACGTTTACACCATTTCCATGGACCTCCCTTTCGCGCAGAAGCGGTGGGGGTCGGCCTTCGATGTGGACCGCGTAACGATGCTTTCCGATCATCGCGACGCTTCCTTCGGGACCAACTACGGCACGCTGATCAAAGAACTGCGAATCGAAAGCCGCGCTATCTTTGTGGTCGGCAAGAATAACAAAATCCTCTACGCGGAGTACGTGAAGGAAGTGGCCGATCATCCGAACTACGAGGCTGCCTTGGCCGCCGCGAAGAGTTCCTGAATTTAGGGGTTGCTTTGTCCGCCCTACAGTTCCGCCTCAAGAGTGCGCTGGGGCGTGTCGTTGGGGCGGCGGTGGGCAACCAGCTTGTTCGCGGCGGTCTCACCATTGGAGCCGGCATCGTACTCGGCAATGCGATCGGTTTTGTCCGGGTGGCCATCACCGCTTATCTTCTGGGAACACACGCGCGGGCGGACGCTCTGGCCGTTGCCATTGGCCCCGTAGACACGCTCAATACGGTTCTGATCAACACCATGGTGTTTGCTTTCGTGCCGATGCTGATGCTGCGCCACGGCCCGGACCGCATCGCTCTGTTTCGCAGGGCCAGCCGCTTGTTCACCTGGGTGTTCGCGATCCTTGCGGCGTGCATCGTGATGTGCGCTCCTCTTCTGATTCGCGTATTGGGGCCCGGGCTTGCCGCCGAACAGGTTCCCGTTGCGGTGAACATCCTGCGAATTGTAGCCCTCAGCACGTTCGCGGCGGGCGCTACGGCCCTGCAGTCCGCGATTCTTTTTACGGAGCGGCGCTTCGGACCGTCCGCGTTCTATCAGGCTTGCTTGAACATTTTCACCATCGCGGGCGCGCTTTCCCTCTGGCGAGTGGCGGGGACCTATGGCTTTGCAGCCGGATATTTAACCGGCTCCTGCGTCCAATTCACGTTGGTGTGGTGGTTCGCGCGGCCGTTTCGAGCTTTGCCGGGCACTGCCGGCTTGAAAACTCCGTGGCGGGAGTTGATTTCAAAACCCGGCGCATTTCTCATCTATGCCGGCTTGATTGCGCTGAATCTGATCGTCACGCGCGCCCACGCCACACAGGCAGGTCCGGGGATGGCGGCCGCATTCGATTACTGCATTCGCTGCGTGAATGTGGTGGTAGCCTATCTGGTCTCTCCCGCGTCGAATTCTCTGCTGCCTGAAATTGCACGGCTCCGGGCACAGAACCGCACCCGCGATGCCTGGCGCCTTGTCGACCGGACCACCATGTTGATCGCATTGGCAGCCATCGCGGCTTGCGCCCTCGGTGAACTACTGCGGCGTCCGGTGATCGCGCTGCTGTTCCAACGCGGCAACTTCACCGCGGATTCGACCGCGCTGGTCAGTGCGGTTTTCTTAGGCTTTGCGCCCAGTCTGATCGGATGGACCTTGCTGGAAGTGACATCTCGAAGCCTGTTTGCTCTGAATCGCCCCTGGCTGCCCCTGGGCACTGCCGCGATACCGGTGCTCTTCAACATCGGAGTGGTTTGGATTCACCCTACGCATGATCCCGAAGCGATCGCGCTAGGCGCTTCAGTAGGCCTGCTCATTGCCTTCCTGCTCTTATTCACTACGGCGCATCTGGTGCGCAGAGGTGAAACCGAAACCGCACAGGCGCCGCCGCGGGAAGAACTGTTCGCTTCTTAGCGGAAGCGGCCTTCCGGCAGGTTAATCCATTAAGCCAATCAGCGAAAAGCCCTAAAGCTTCGCGCCTCAGCAGCCGAAAAAGAGAGTGTGAATTTGGAAACTATACTTGCTGAGTTACGGGCGCACTATGCCCGCCTGGAACGGGCGATCGAAGACCTGGAACGCATTTACCGCGTTGCCCCAAGTGCCGAGAAGCCGCCACTTGTGGTGAAAAGGCGCGGACGCCCGCGCAAACAGGAACCCGGCTCACGGTAAACTTCGTCTGATGGCTGCAACTCACTCGCGCTACTCTTGTAAAACGCGAACCTGCCTGCCGCTGCTGCGCTGATTCTGAAAAGGACGGCGGCGCAGGACCCCTCCTACGCCGCCATCGAGGGCTTCACCGCTGCCCAAGCGGTGAAGCCAAACCCGAGGTGGGATGCGGTGGGCGCAAATCCGGATCGCCTCTCCGGATGGCTTCAACCACCGCTCACTTCCCCGGCGACTTCAAACTAGCCCGCGTCTCGCGCTCTCCGCCGGACCGATTGCGTAGCTATAACAAAGCATGAGCGAAATTCAAGAATTTCATCTGTCACTCTTGCAGATAACTTTCGCCCGGAAGAGTGAACACCAGGGCCGCCGCTATCAGGAAAAACGCAGAGTTCAACGCCAAAGCGGTTCCAATCCCGTTGCGGTCCGCCAAGGCTCCCACGAACAAGGGAGCCAAAGCGCTCAGGCCGCGCCCGAAGTTATAGGTGAATCCTTGAGCGCTTCCGCGAATGGCCGTCGGGTACAACTCCGCGAGAAACGAACCGAACAGGCTGAAGTACCCGGATCCGAAAAATCCGACTAAGGGCCCGAGAAGCAGTAAGGTCGAACTCTCCCGCGCCAAGCCGTATGCCGGGGCCAGCGCGGCGGACACAAGCATGTAGAGCAAGAACGCGGCGCGCCTTCCCATTCTTTGCGAAACGAACCCGAACGATACGTAGCCGAAGAATGCACCGACCTGCATAGGGGCCAGATATCCGCTTGTTTTAACGAGGCTGAATCCCGCGCCGCCCGCCGCGCGCGGAGCGGAAAGGTAGCCCGGCAGCCATGTGAATAGGCCCCAATAGGCGAACAGCACCGATGTGGTCAGCGATGTGGCAAGTACAGTCCGGCGCCGTAGCGGCGGCCTGAAAATGGAAATCCAACTTAGCCGGGGCGCGTTTCGCGACTCTCGCCAAACCGCCGGTTCCGCAATTCCCCGGCGTATCGCAAACGCCAAAAGCGCCGGTAGCACACCAGCGAGGAAAAGCATTCGCCAGCCGAACCGGGGCAAAATGAGCGCAGCGAGTCCCGCCGCAAGCAAGTATCCGAGCGCCCAGCCGGCCTGCATAAATCCAATTGCCCGCCCGCGGTATACGGCTGGCCAGGTTTCCGCCACCAGGACCGCCCCGGCGGACCATTCACCTCCCAGGCCAAGCCCTACCAGCGCCCGCCAGAACAGCAGGCTGTATACTCCACCGGCGGTTGCGGTTCCTGCCGAGGCGAGGGAATACAGAAGGATGGAAAGTACCAGCAATCGCTTCCGCCCGAAACGATCGGCCAGGATTCCCGCCCCAATTCCGCCCAGCGCGGAAAAGACCAAGGTAACGGAACTGATAGATCCCGCGGCCGCGTTGGTGAGATGAAATTCGGTTCGCAGCGTGTTTAGAGCAAACACGTACAGAAGGACATCCATGGCGTCGAGCATGTATCCGGCTTGCGCGGCGAACAGTACCCGCCACTGCTGACCCGAAATTGGCTTCGTTTGCGCATTTTTCGCCAAGAGGTCTCAATGTTACACTCTGGGCAGGAGTTTCCAATGAACAAAGCAGTAGCCCTCTTTATTTCCGGCGCTTTCGCGTCCATCGTGTCCGCTCAGGGACCCGCCTCCACCACGCTGAAAGTCGGCGATATGGCTCCGGAGTTCACTTTGCCCTCAACGGCCGGCAAGGCGGTGAAGCTATCCGATTTCAAAGGTAAGAAAAACGTGGTTCTCGCGTTTTTCCCGGCGGCGTTCACGGGCGGATGCACGAAGGAGATGCAGGCGTATCAGCTGGGCGGCTCGAAGTTCGAAGCGAACGATACGCAAGTTTTCGGCGTGAGCACGGACAATACCCCGTCCCAAAAGGTATTCGCTCAGCAGCTTAATCTAACTTTTCCTTTGCTTAGTGACTTTGCCACCCGGAAAGTTTCAGAGGAATACGGTGTTTTAATGCCGGATAAAGGGATGGATAATCGGATTACTTTTGTAATCGACAAAGATGGAAAGGTCACTTACATGGAATCCGGCAAGGTGGATATCGCTGGTTCCGATGAAGCCTGCAGTCGTCTGGCTCACCGCTCAACCAATTAAAATCGGGGATAAGATATAGTTCGTTATATATGGAAATGTGCGGCATCGTACCGCAATTTCATATTCGTGAATTTTTTCTATCCTATTGCGAAGGCGGCTCTGGTAGTTTGGTGGGGTTACCCTAAGTAAACCGATGCCACAGCCACGCCGATCCCGCCGCTTTCAAGCGCTGTTCCAGGAGTTACCGGAGCCAGTCTGGGTGGTCGATACAGCGACGCTCCAAATTACGGATTCGAACCGGAAAGCATCGGAAACGTTCGGATTCCAGCCTGAGGAACTGCACGGGAAGCCGTTTTTCGAGTTAATCCAGCCGTGGGATGTGGAAAAGTTCAGGCTGGCGTTAGCCCAATCGAACTTCTCGTCTCCGGAGTTGCGGGGCATCACCGCGTTTCAGAAAGACGGAAAGGTGGTTGAAGTCGACCTTCTGATCCGAGCAGTACGATTGGAGGGTGGAGAGGCTCTGCTGGTCGTCCTGGCCGACGCGGCGCCCCGGATTCGTTTGGAAGAGCAGCTTCGGCAAGCTCAGAAGATGGAATCGGTCGGCATGCTGGCGGGTGGAATCGCTCACGATTTCAACAACCTGTTAACCATCATCTCCGGTTACAGCCACATGCTGGTTTCGAGCCTCGCGGATGACGAGCGCAACCGGTCCGCAGCCGAACAGGTGATTCGAGCAAGCGACCGGGCGGCCGCGCTGACCAAGCAATTGCTTTCGTTCAGCCGCAGACAGGTAGCTCAGAACAGAGTTTTCGACCTAAATGCGCTGGTACATGGAATGACGCCGATGCTTCACCGCATTATCGGCGAGCATATCCGTCTTCGGATCGCCCCTGGTGAAGCGCTCGGCCGCATCCACGCCGATGCCGGACAGATCGAGCAGGTCATCATGAACCTGGTGGTGAACGCGCGGGACGCTATGCCGGAAGGCGGTACCCTTTGGATCGAAACTCAAAATCGCGAACTCGACGCCCAGTACGTCGGCCGCCACATGGAAGCAAGGCCGGGCAACTATGTGATGCTTGCTGTTACAGACACAGGCATCGGCATGGATGAGGCAACACGGGGCAAGGTGTTCGAACCGTTTTTCACCACGAAGGAGAGTGGGCAGGGAACGGGGCTTGGCCTATCCATGGTGTACGGTATCGCCAAGCGATGTGGCGGCAGCGTGGATGTATATAGCGAACCCGGGAAGGGAACCGTGGTGAAACTGTACTTCCCTCGCGCGGAAGCTTCGGCGATGCCGGCGGTGGCGGACGTTTCGTCCAAGCCCGGGCGGGGGTGGGAAACCATTCTCCTGGTGGAGGATGAAGAAGCGGTTCGCAACATCGTCCGCACAGCGCTGGAGGCCCAGGGCTACTGCTTGCTGGTTGCCGGCACCGGCGAAGAAGCGCTACAGATTTCAAAGACTCACGAAGGTCCCATCCACCTTTTGGTTACCGACATCGTCCTGCCGCAGTTGAGTGGCCGGGACGTGGCCCGCCGCCTACACAAGAAACGGCCGGCTATGGGCGTCCTGTTCATGTCCGGATACACCGACGTCACGCTGAACCATGGGACGGATCCGGATCAGAAGGTGCATTTTCTCGGTAAGCCGTTCGCTCCCGGCGCTCTGGCGCGCAAAGTCCGCGAATTGCTCGATGAAGCGAGTGACGGCGCGGACGAGATCGGTCACGGGGCCGGGTAGCCCGCTCACAATCGGCGTGCGTACCAGTCAATCACCAATTGTCCGTACAGTTCCACCGCGAGACCTCCGATTCCAAGAAAAGCGCCGAGCGGTAATTGGTAAGTCCTCGCATCCTTCCGCGAGATGGCGATGTAAGCCAAGCCGATCACAGACCCCAGAGTGGAACCCACGATCAGGGTGAGCAGAGCCGCCCGCAGACCCAGGAAGGCTCCGATCATCGCGATCATCTTGACATCGCCGAATCCGAGCCCTTCCTTGTGGCGCAATTTCTCAAAGAGCAAGCCGCCCAGCCATAAGGAACCGCTCGGAACGATCGCTCCCAGCAGACCTTCGGCCAGGGAAAGCACGTGCGGATTTGCTTGAATATCGAAGATGAATGCTAGGGCATGCGCGGAGATATCGGGCACCGGGAGAAACAGCGCGAACACCAACCCCGCCATCGCGCCGCCCAGCGTGAACTCATCGGGGAGAATCCGGGTCTCCGCGTCGGCGAAAATCAGGGTGATCAGGATCGCTGAAAACACGCAGGAACGCAGAGTATCGAGGGTCCAACCGTGACGGTAAGCAAACCAGCCGAAGAATAGCGCGGTCAGCAATTCCACGGCCGGATAGCGAAGGGAAATGGGAACATGGCAGCCGCGGCATCGCCCCCGCAGGATCAGAAAGCTGAGGACGGGGACATTGTCGAACCACGCGACCGGCTGTCCGCAGGCGGGGCAATGCGAACGCGGGCGGACCACCGACAGATCCCGCGGCCACCGGTAAATGCAGACATTCAGGAAGCTGCCGATCAGAAGTCCGAAGACCGCGGCCAGCGTGGTTTCAATCATGGCTGCCGAGCCGCCGGTACACGGCCATGGTTTGCTCCACCATCAACCCTTCGCTGAATTGCGACTCCACCTTACGCCGGGCGCGGAGTGCAATTCCGCGAGCAAATTCAGGGTTACGCAGAAAGCGGTCGATGGCTTCCGAAATTGCCGTTGGATTGTTCGGGACCAGCAGCCCTTCTTCCTCATCGGCGATCGCTTCCGGCAATCCGCCCACGCGGCTCGCCACAACGGGCACCCCGGCCGACATGGCAAGCAATGTGGCGGACCCCAGGCCTTCGGCATGAGTAATGTAAACGAAAACGGCGGCGCCGGCCAAATCCCGCTCCAAGTCGAGGGAAGGGAACACCTGCACCCGCAGCAGCCGGGCGGCCTCAATCACCAGGCGAACCCCTTTTTGTGGATCGTTCGAAGCGGGGCAGATCACGTGACTGCCGCCGGTTGTCAGGGGCAGCAGCGGGACGCCGTCATGCACTACCGAAATCTTGTCATTGGGAATTCCGCCCTCGCATAGCCGGGCCGCCACATAGCGGGAGACGGCGATGAAGTGCGTAGCGCGCCTGTATTTCCGGCGCGAAAGGAGACCGCTGCCGAGGGGAAAGGCCACCCGGCGCGACACCACCAGCGGAGCGCGGGGAAACAGGGCGGCCAGGGTGTGGGCACGGGCATCGTGAGCGTGAACCAGGCGGGAATGGCGGGCCCGTTGTGGCAAACCGAGAGTGGTGAGCCGGCATACGGGCAGTCCTTCGGCTTTCGCCAAGGCGTACAGGGGAGAGTCTTCGCGCGCCATCAGGGTAGGTTCCTGCCCCCGCGCGACAAGACCACGTACCAGACGCAACACTTGCCATTGGCCGCCCCGCATCTCACGGCCGGTATCGATGTGAAGCGTTTTCAAGCCCGCGCCTTTGCATACTTCAGGAATGAATAGAGCGCGGCCATGTAGGCGATAGCAAGACCGGGATAGCCGTCCAGAAACCCGCGCTGCAACAGGTACGCTCGAAGAAACGTCCAAGCCGGTTCAAACAGCAGACGCGCTGTGCCCGGCGAGCCGCCTTTCGCTTTCAACTCCTGCGCCGCGAGGGTGGTGTACCTGTCCATGGTACGCAGGTGTTCGCTCAGCGAATCGCATGTGAAATGCAGGATGTTTCCCTGGAGTTGGCCGACGGCGCCTGAAACTTTCACGCTTTCGTGGACAAAATCGCCGGTCCAATGCGCTTTCCCTCGGTGGTAAAGACGCACCTTCCGGTCCGGGTACCAACCGCCGTGCCGGATCCATCGGCCCAGGTACTGCGCCATGCGCGGCATCGCGTAGCCATCGCGGGTAAAGCCTTCCTGTTTCAAGGCCAGAATCTCGGCTTCCAGATCATCGCTGAGCGTTTCGTCGGCATCGAGCGACAGAATCCAATCGTGCGAGGCGCATTCGGCGGCGCGGTTCTTCTGCCATGCGTAGCCTTGCCAGGGTTCCGAGAAGACACGCGCATGAAGCGATGCGGCGATGCCGCAGGTCCGGTCGGTGGAGCCGCTGTCGAGCACAACGATTTCGTCGCAACAGCGCAAGCTTTCCACAGTGCGCGCAATCTTCCGCTCTTCATTGAGCGTGACGATTGTGGCGCTCAGCTTGTCCATCAGGAAATGGGAGCGGGGGTGAAGCAGACCAGAAAAATGGCGAGCGCCATTGCGGCAAGTTGCAGCCTGGAGCGGCCGATCGGACGATTATCGTAAATCGCCGGATGATTGCGGCCGAAGAAGAACAGCAAGGCCGCCCAAACCAGCCAGCCAGGCCAGTAGAAAATCCCTAACGGAATCAGACAGGCAAGAAAGATGCGTGTAATCAGGCGGTGGCGTTCGCCGGCCAAAGAGTACACAATATGGCCGCCATCCAATTGCCCGACAGGCAGAAGATTCAGCGCGGTTGCAAACAGGCCCACCCATCCGGCGCGCACAATCGGATGGAGATAGATGTCAGTCACGGGGACGCCCGGAAAAATCAGCCACTCGAAGAACCGGAGCAGAAGCGGCGTGCCGAAGGTCAAGCTTCCGGTGAGCGCGATGTTGGGAACAACTTTCGACAGCGCAAGTCCGGCGCTAATCGCAGGCAGCAGA
>JALYXI010000122.1 GCA_030947245.1 Acidobacteriota bacterium | reverse complement strand
CCAGTGGGAACAGCTCTGCGGCTGTTTCGATTCTCAGCCCTTCATGAGCCTGGGATTTTTAACCGCCTTCGAACGTACGGCGCTGGAAGCGAATCGGCTCTGGTACGTGGTGGTTCAGGACGGCTTGGGGAGACCGCAAGGCTGCGCGTGTCTTTCTCGGGTTTCTCTGGACATGTTAGTAATCAGCGGCGACGCCGTAAAATCGGCAGTACGGGTCATCCGTGCCGCGGTTCCGTCCTTTCTTTATGTGGAGGTCTTGATGTGCGGACTTCCATTCTCCGCAGGTATCAAGCACCTGGTTTGGCATCCGGAAGCGGACGGCATTTCCGTTCTGCGCGCCATAGACGAAGCCATGCAGGCCATCGCGCAACGCGAGCGCATTCGCTTCCTTCTATACAAGGAATTTCATCCGCAGGACAGGGCAGTGATGGACGGTCTGCTTCAGCTGGGCTATGTTGCCGGAGATAGTCTCCCCGGAAACCTGTTTCATGCGGAATTCTCAAGTTTCGACGAGTACTGCAGCGCGCTGAAGGCTCACTACCGGCAGGATATACGCCGGTCGAAGCGGAAGTTTGACAGCCGCGGGTATCGCGTCAAGTGCCTGACGGACTCGCAATCGATTGCCGCCGCATATACGGATACAGTGCATCGGCTCTACGAAACAAAGGCGCGGAATGCAGCTCACAGCATGGAAGTTTTGCCCGCGCTCTTCTTTATGGAGTTGGCGTCTGAACTGGAAGGAACCGTATCTCTAACCTGCGTCTATCAAGAGGACGAGATTGTCGCCTTTAATTGGGCCTTACACGCCGCTAACGACTATTACTTCCTATTCTGCGGCATCGACGAAGAGCGGAACCGGAGCGGCGATCTTTACTTCAACCTGATGTATCAGGAAATGGATAACGCGCTCAAGCGCAAGGTGCGCAACATCCACTTCGGCCAGACCGCCGATACGTTTAAAGCACGCCTTGGGTGCGTACCTGTGCCCTTGTATGTTTACGTCAAGGGGCTAGGTGCTTTTCCTTCGCGGTTTGTTTCCCGATTTTCCGGTTTCCTGTTCGGCAAGAGGTTGCATCGGCCGTCATTCCGGACGTTGCGCTAGCGTTGCTCTTGCTTCGACGCTACATCGTGAGAGTGGCGCGCCCCTGCGATCCGCAGTGCTTCTCCAGCCTGCTCCTCAACTCCAGCCGCGCCCTCAACAACCGGCTCTTTGCCGCTGCGACGGAGATGCCAAGCCGCTGAGCCACTTGCGGCATTGGCAACTCATCCACATCGCGCAACACAAAGACATTCCGCAGCAGTGGCGGAATCCGCCGGATTTCGCTTTGCAGCAGCCGGCCCAACTCTTTTGATCCCAGTTCCTTCTCCGGACTCCGTCCCGAATCCACCAATTCCAGCGTCGCCCGCCTTTCTCCGATCAATGTATCGTCAAGAAAAAGAAACCGCGTCCGCCGCGTCTGCCGCAGCCGCATCAAGCATTGGTTCACCACGATCCGCGTCAACCAGGTTGAGAACTTTGAATCGAGTTGAAACTGCCCGATGTGCTGATACGCTTTCCAGAACGCATTCTGCACCTCATCTTCCGCTTCCTGCCGCTCCTTCAAGATAGAAACAGCTAACTTGAAGGCCGGTGAGGTGTTTCGGCGGATCAACTCCGCGAATGCGTCTTGACGGCCCTGTTGAGACAGCCTGACTAATTCCTCATCCGTGTGCAGGATGATATCCTGCGTTCCAACATTTTTCATCATTTGCTTTACCCGAAAACTCTTGGATCAAATTCAGTATGAATGCGAATTTCACTGACAGAACCGATTCCGGGTAGTTGGTTTCAGCTACCATAAACTAACTCGGCGCATTTTCAGCGTTGCTAATATGACTTTAAGTTCTCCCGAAAATGGTGATAAATCGATCCATATGCTGCTCGGGTCCTACGACCTCGGCCATAAGCTCAGGGCGTTGCGGCTCCGGAAGAAGATCGCGCTCGTCGACCTGGGACGGCATACCGGTCTGTCTGCCTCGATGCTCTCCCAGTTGGAGACCGGGAAGATGTTCCCCACTCTTCCTACTCTGGCCCGTATCGCGATGGTCTTCGATGTAGGAATCGAACACTTCTTCGAAGATCGCAAGCGCCAAAAGGCTTTTTCTGTGATTCACCCCGATGACCGCCTCAACTTTCCGGAACACCCCGATCTGCAATCGCCCGCATACTTCTTTGAATGCCTTGCCTATGCCACTCAAGATAAGGACTTTCAAGCCTATCTAGCGGAATTCCCCAAGCGTCTGGGCGAGGAGGTTGTCGTCCACTTTCACCAAGGTTCTGAGTTCCTTTATATGCTGGAAGGGTCCATTGCCATTCGCTTTCAGGAAGAAGATCATGTGCTGCGCGAGGGTGACAGCGTCTATTTCGATTCCACGGAGCCGCATAGTTACCGCGGTCTTGGGAAAACAGGTGGCAGAGCCGTTGTTATTACAACGGGACCGCGCATTTAGAGCCGTTTGGCAGCCAGTGCTTTTGGTTTGCCTTTGGCTCCCAGCGCTCCTCCAGGCGGCCTCGGAGAGATGGATCGCCAGTTCCACCGGCTCGCTAGGAGTTGTCAGCAACGCAGGCTCACGTTCCGCGCTGGAGGCCCTCGGCCAATTCGAACAGCTTCGCTACGCCTTGGGTGAACTCATTGGAAAACCGGACCTCGTATACCGCCCACCTCTCCGCCTGTTGCTGCTGAAGCGGAACTCCTCACCCGAAACGATTGTCCATGGCCGCGCCCGTCTGATTCTGCCTCTCGAAGCGGACCAACCTATTCCAAGCCGGGCCTTTGCTGACGCTGCCGCCCTTCTTCTTGCCAATGGAACCGCACGCATCCCGGAAAGCTTTCGCGAAGGCGTTGCCGCCTTTCTCTCCACTGTCGAAATCCGGGGAGCCCACGTTGTCTGGGGCGCACCGCCCGCCCCCGCTCTCCGAACCCTTTCCTGGGCTCGTGTCGACATTCTCGCTACCCGTCCGGAATACTACGGCAAGCTAAAAGTCCTACTCTTCAACCTGCAGAAAGGCGTAGCGGAAGATGCAGCCTTCACGAATTCCATCGGCAAGAGCCCGGCAGAGTTCACGGCCGAAGCCGGAAGATATCTGAAAGCGGGAATCTTCAACACTGCCGATGCGCCCAGCCGCACCCTCAACGTCCAGCGCGACCTGAAAGTGGTGACTCTGACCGATCAGGACGGCCGCCTCGCAATCGCCGATCTTCTCGATTCCCGCTCCGAATCCGCTTACCGCGCTCTCATCGACTCCAAATCGCACCTCGCTGAAGCTTACGAAGGCTTAGGCCTGCTTGCGGCCCGGAATAACGACACCGCCGGCGCCCTCGAAAACTTCCGCCGCGCCGTGGAACTCGAAAGCAATGACGCATCCCTGTGGGTTTCCGTAGCGCGCACGGAAACCGACCGTGTGAGAGCCGGAGAAGCCATTGCCCGAGCCCTTGAGCTGGATCCCGAAAATGCCGAAGCACACTACCTGCAAGGCCTTCGCACCAACGATCCCGCCCAATTTTCCCTTGCGGTTACCTTTGCTCCGCAGAATTCTACCTACTGGGATGCGCTCGCCACCGCATACCTGGATCACGATCAGTTTGCCGAGGCCGCGAAAGCCTGGCGCGCCGCCGAACAAAACGCGCCCACCGACGCCATTCGCGCCAGGATGCGAAACGCCTGGATGAGCATGGAAGCGAAGCGTCTGGACCACGAAGAGTCAGAGCGCCGCCGCATGGCTGAAGAAAAGCGCCTGGCAATCGAACGAGTCAAGAATAAGGCCATTTCAGAACTCCACGCATCGGAAGCCCGTATTAATGGGGTGGCCGCAAATGGTGGTCCCGTTCCCGTGCCGTGGGACGAAGTGATGCCCGTTCACCTGGAAGGCGCGCTTTCCAGGGTGGAATGCTCAGGCCCCCGGACTATTATTACGATCACTGAACACGGCGTGCCAGTCAAACTCCTCGTGAAA
>JALYXI010000121.1 GCA_030947245.1 Acidobacteriota bacterium | reverse complement strand
CGCCCAGCGAGAGCGCTGCCCGGACCCTTTCGGTCTGCTATGGGGTGATTCCCATCATCCTGCCGCAAGTACAATCCACGGACGAGATGCTGGAGCAAATGGACCGCATGCTGCTCGAACAAAAGTTGTGCCGGCGTGGAGAACCCGTGGTGTTCGTTGCAGGCCAGCCGGTGGGACATGCGGGAACAACGAACATCATGAAGATTCACACAGTGGGCGAGATCGCCGAGTGATCAAAGCGTGGCTGCACAGCCGCCCGGCTCCGTTTCCTGAAACCCGAGCAGGATTGATTGCTTCGGTAAGTAACCGGGCGGACATATTCATCTCTACAAAGGTCCGGTCATGCGTGCGGTTATGTGCTAGAGATCACGCAGATTTGGTCGATTTCTCTGTTATTCTTTACACGTACTTTGGTGACATCCAGAGTTCGACAATACTCATCCGACTGGGATTTATGAGCCTCAGACCGTTAGCTACTTACTGCCGGATATCTACTGCATTTCTCCTCACTTCATTTTCCGCATCGTCACAAGTTTCTGTCACCACAAGCCACTTCAATAACTCGCGGACAGCGGCAAACTTAAACGAGGCCGTCCTAAACCTCTCTAACGTGAATGTTTCCTCCTTCGGGAAGCGTTCTACATTTACTGTCGATGCTCAGGTTTTTGCTCAGCCTTTGTATATCCCCGGACTCAACGTCGGCGGTTTATCCACTGCCGTACTGTACGTCGCAACCATGGGCAATACAGTCTATGCATTCGACGCGAACAATTCTGCTAGAGGATCGCTCGCTGTGAGAACCTTGGCGCCCTCCGTAGCCGCGAGTTATGCCGGCACGTGCCCCAGCCCGTCTTACACTGGCCCGCAATTGGGTATTCTCAGTACTCCGGTCGCGGACTTGACCACAAATACGTTATATGTCGTTGCGGCTACGCCAAGTGGTCCAGGCAAGTATATTCACCAACTCTACGCTCTAGATATGGTTACACTGCAGGACCGGCGGGCGCCTGTCCCCATTTCAGCAAGCGTCCAAGGAAGCGCTTCTGACGGGCAAGGCGGAGTGGTTTCACTCAATCAGATTACCCAGATCCAGCGGCCGGGGCTGGCGTTAGCAAATGGAACTGTATATGTCGCCTTTGGAGGTTGTGGGCCTGATCCTCAGCCGTACCATGGTTGGCTACTCGGATACAACGCGGCTACCCTTCAGCAAACTGTAGTGAAGAATACAAGCCCTAATGGGGCAGACAACGCAATTTGGCAGTCTGGGCGAGCGCCGGTCGTTGATGCCTCGGGTTCCCTGTACGCGTTCACGGGCAATGGAAGCTACAACGGTGGGACAGACTTAGCGGATAGTTTATTGAAGTTCTCGTCGAATGGAACGATTGTGGATTGGTTCACTCCCTCCAATTATCCCGATTTGGATGTGTATGACTTAGACCTCAGCTCAAGCGGTCCAATCATGATGCCGGATTCCAATCGGCTGGTGGGCGGTGGCAAGACGGGCACTGTCTATGTTCTAGATCCAAATGCGTTAGGGAAGAATAACCCACCGATCCAGTCGTTCCAAGCGACTACCCTTTGCTCCCCATTTCGGGATGACGGATGTTATCAAATACATTCTTTGGCGTATTGGAATAGCGTTACGCCCACGCTATATGTTTGGGGAGTGAACGACACTCTGCGAGCGTACAGGGCCACCGGGGGCGTATTCAACACAACTCCTTCCTCGCGGTCTGGTCAAACGGCCTCCTACCCGGGCGGCGTGCTTGCAGTATCTTCTAACGGCTCACTACCCGAAACCGGAATTCTTTGGGCTACTACCTCATCCGGAGTGTTACACGCCTACGATGCGACCAACGTAAGCCGCGAACTTTGGAACAGTGATCTAAATGCGAGCCGGGACAGTTTGGGCCAGTTCTCTAGATTCGGCCAGCTCATAATCGCAGACGGAAAAGTGTTCGTACCGACCTCCTCTAATGCGGTTGTGAGCTATGGTCTTCTTGGCTCAGCTCCGGCGGCCCCGACAAACTTAACGTTTACGGTCGATTTCAGCTCATCAGGCCAAGTAAACCTTGCCTGGACCGACAACTCTACGGATGAAACGGGGTTTAGCATTGAACGCTCGACGGATAACGTGAATTTCGCTCAAATCGCTACGGTCGGTAGCGGAGTGACAACTTACAACGATAAGTCCGTAGCGCTATATACCTACTACTACTATCGCGTGCGAAGCTTCAATGCGTCGGGCTCTTCGGCGTATTCCAACCCTGTGGCGTATTTTGTCTTGTAGACGGCACGAGTAGTCAGCCTAAAGTGTGATTTTGAGTAATTCAATAAAATTGGAGTCCAGATGAACAAAATCGGTTTTGCCTTCGCGCTACTGTTTTCAACATACTCCTTCGGAGCAATTGTGAGCACCTGCCCAACCAACGGTAATGGAGGAATCCTTCTTACCGAAGCCGCTGAGGCCCAGGGCGAGCCCGCCACGCCCACCTGCATGCTTCCGGGTGGATTTGCCAGCACCACAATTCCGTTTGCTTTGGCGCTGAACGAAGCGCCGGGAGCAGTCCCTCCATTGATCAGCGATGTCGTCTTATTTGCCCCGGGTGGTCTGATTACGTTTTTTTCTGATCCCGCGATTCCGATAGACTTGACGATCAATGCAACTCAAACCGAAGCTGCCCAGAACTTCATAACAGTAGCTGGCGTGAACTACACGGTGATCAGTGACGTGGGTGACGCTAATACCCCCGAAGTTCCTGAGCCCTCAACAGTGCTCCTGACCTGCATTCCTGTCGCGATTCTTGGCATTCGCAAGTTTGTCACTGTTAAAATACGGCAGCAGTAGACTCTTTGCTGGGTCGGGCGTACTCGGGTCCCAGTTGGCTTGCTCGGTTGTTCAAGTGCGTTTGAACTATCTAACGGGCACACTTGACCCGTTGAGATGGGCCGGTCAGTGGGTGGCGGGCGCCGGACACCGGAAGACACGGACGCTGCGATTCTGGAAGATTGGCTTCTCACGCCAGATCCAGCTTGACGAATCTTTCCAGGCTGCGTTAACGTTTCGCGCGATCAGGTAATCGATAGGAATCAGGCGGCAGAGATGATAGGGATTGGCGCCGGACTCACCGAAGACTGAACGAATCGCGGTCTCGACCTCTTTAGACTGGGCTGGATTGGCCCCAAAAGCAATGGCCGTGGCCATATCGAGTTGCGCCATCTGTCGATTTGAGTAGAGTCCCGGCGCCAAATCTCCTTCCCCATTCGTGTAGTGCTGCTCCACAGCAGTAAGGGGTGCATGCCGGTCGAGCCATTCGTAAGCCTCGCGATTGTCGAAGGAGAACCGGCCAAGGTCAAAGCCACGGCTGAAGAAGATGTTCCCGCCAGGGTAGAAACGAGTGCTGGCGAGCCCGGTGAAAAAGCGCAGTGTCGCAACTTCATACACGTTCGTAGCAACGCCTAGCGCAAGGGTTGCAGTAAGGAGCCACCCGGCGTGGCGGAAGGGGATAGTAGCGAGCCATTCAGCGGCCCAAATAAGAAGCACGAACTGTGCGATCAAGATTCCGCGCATGCCAAGGTCGTTGTTGACGATTGTGTTCGAGCGCAAGAATGTACAAGCTGCGAGGGCTGTGACCAGAGCAACCGCGCCAGCGAGAGCAGGCCAGGAGAGTGGGTGTTTTGTTGTGCGCCATCGATGAACAGTGAACACGCCGATAACAAAGAAGGCGCCCATCTCCAGGAAGTAGTTGAGCGGGAGAAAGATCAGATTGTAGATCGGAAGTAGTGCGGCGGTGTGGCCGCCGTAGATCCTATCAAACAGAATTATCACCGGATTGAAATTGCGGACACCAAACCGCACGAATGAGGACTGCTCTCCCTGGGCGGTACCTGCAACCCCCGCCCGAGACAACTCCATGATTAAAGGAAAGGCGAGAAGCGCGGTGGCGGCGCCGGTGGCGGCGAATGTGACCAAATCCTGCCAGCGCTTCCGGATCAGAAGCACAAGGCACCAGACGCTGAGAAAAATCGCGCAAACAAGGGTCACATAGACTGACAATCCGCTAGCGGAGGCGAAGGCCAGCGCCGCCGCGAAAACGTCTTGCCAGCGGCGCCGAACGCTATTGCCGATTCCGTTATTCCAAAGGATCAGGAACCCCATTAGGCACGCGAGCAATCCGGCGAGATGGTGTGGCACCCAGAGCGCTGTATCAAGCCATCCGGTAACTTCTTCTGGATTCCACCAATCGACCGTAGGGTAAAGGTGCCCTCTATGAAAAAGAATGCGCTCCGCGATCCTTGCGAGCGAGAACAGAATGTCTAGGCCAGAGACGGAAAGCAGTGCAGCCGCGATAAGAGTCCGGCGACGGACGTTCCGAGCGCCGTCGGGGCAGAAGAACCGGAGGTAGAGAGCTACAACGCAAAGCAATGCCAAGCCAACAATGATTACTCCTGCGATTAAGGCTTGACGGGGCTGGATAATGGCCCCGTTCCCAAGGCATAAGAGCAGCCGGTCCGGCAGACTGCAGAGGAGAAACCAGAAATAGTGGTAACGGAACGGAGAGGGCTGCCCTGTGAAGAAAAAAGGATTCGAGGGGGGATAGGATGCTGTTCGGGCAAGCGCACTCACCGCGGCGCTCCGAACCGTGTAGTCATATGCGACGACAGAGTAGTAAAGACGATTGCCCAATTGCAGGTCAACTAGGGTGAAGGTGGCGAGAACGGCCCATATCGCACTTAGGTATCCAGCGGTTTTTCGGGCGCCGGCGGGCCAGTGTCCAGGACGTGGCCGGGCACCGGGCAGCGTGAGGAGCCCAAGAAAAGTAATGGCGAGCAGCGCGTAGAAAGGTAACACAGCGGCGACCGTAAACGCTCTCCCAATTAGGTAGACCAGAACAGGGGTGAGTGATATGGATAGCGGAATGGATAGGCACAGACGTAGAAGCGGAGTCTGAGTGCGGAACTTCACTAAATCCAGGACCCAGCCAATCGTGTAACCGGGAACGAACAGAAATAGTGGGAAGACGGCTAAGGCCAGAAGGGCGCCGTAGCAATCTACGAGGGTGAAGTTGGAAACGGGCAGTTTTACGCGTCCTTTTGCCGCAAACGGCGAACCGTTGCACCGGATCGGCAGATCCCTGCCGCGTTCCGATTCAGCGTTGAAAGGCCTTCATCCCACTCTCCTTTGCCTTTGTTGTTCGTCTTTGCTAGTTTCGTCATCCTGACTCCTTATCCATCTCGAACGGGGTGGTGCCCGCTGATCGCTCAGCGAGATGCCACCAAATCACTGACCGCCAATCACCGGAGCCATGGGTTAAGAACGGGCACTTACTCGCCAATTGTTGTCGGTTGCAGTTACCGGATCGCGTCCTCCGTTCAGCTCTCGTACCACGCCCTGTTTCTGTCCGCACTGACCGTGAACCCGCCGCTCTCTGGTTTTCCGCCAGAAGCAGGCCGGAGCCAACCCAGCAAGAATCATATATGCTCCCGTTCCTTGCCTGCAATGACCTCCGTGGGAGGTCGCCGGGATAGCTTGCGGTGGCATCACTTTACGTTTTCACGAACATCGGGAATGGTTCGCGTGACCACTTCTACCAAACCCACGATCTCGCCAAGACTGTTGCGCACTGGCGAAAGGACAGATGTCAGACCTGGCTTCTGCTTCACGGTGACACGCTTTCCTGTGGTGAGCACTGCCCGCATCTCCGGAAACATCTCCTGGGTAAGCTGGCCCCATTCCCAGAACTGGCTTAATTCATTCCGGTTGCGGATTACGATCTGAACGCGCGAACCCACTCCCGGAACCGGCAACCAAAGATTTACATCGACGGGATAGTCCGCAAGAGTCGAAAGCCGGATCAGCGTCTTCTTCACTGCTATGAATGGGGAATCGTTCACATCGTAGTTATCGGCGTCGACCCACGGATCGCGAGGGTCCTTCTTCACCATGTAGGCCAGAGCGCGAGGAGTCACAATGAGTTGGCATCTGTCCCCGTCCACCATAGCGGTGGCGGCGCGCGCAATCTCATCAAGCTGGCTTTCGGCTGGCATCGATTGAGCGCCACAGCCGATGGCCGCGATGACTACAGCCAGAAGCAGCCTGTTCATTTAGCGTGCCCGGTTTCCTGCGCGAATTCGCGTACCCGCAACCATGCGTTTGGATCGAGCACGGCGAACTTCGCCTCGTATGGCTTCAGAGCATCTTCGATATCGGCATTGTTCCAATCGAGAACAGGTTTCTTAAGAAGAGCGGGACGCGTGTTGCGCCAGTCACTGAGATGTGTGCCATTGAATCGCTGAACCACCGCGTCCTGAATTGCCCTGAGCGATGAGTGCGCGGAGGCGCTCTCCAGCAGCGCGAGATCCTGCAAGCAGTTCCGCTGCAGCTTGAGGCGGATGCTGGCAAGCGGCCCCGCCACACCGAAGCGCTCACCCGGATAGACTAATGTCTCGCCGCCACCGGTCAGCGCGAACCAAGGATCCGGACCTGGATCGACCGTCTGCCAGCGAACAAAGCCATTAACGCCAGCGATCCACGAGCGTAGCGGGTTGAGCGTGATGGCCGTGCTTACTTTTTCGACTGTGGGGGTTCCACCGTAAGCCCAAACGGTATCTCCGCGCTGTTTGAGCTCGCCGATCGAATCCGGATACCAGCTCAATACGCCCTCACCCGCGACCCAAAATGTGATTGCGCCCTTCAAGAGTTCGAACTGCTGTGCCATGGTCCAACTGGTGTCTGCACGCATGACGAAGTGTACCGGAGAAGCCGGAGGAATCGCCGCCTGCAACAGGCGGTGGTATTGAAGAAGGTACCTGTTGTCGCGAGGGAAGCGAATCTCGTCTCCATCCGAAGGGAATCCCTTGTAACGTTTCTTATGGTTGAAGAAGACTTCGAAGGTGGTCGATGTCCAATTTTTCTCGCGGAAGTGGCTTTCCATCTCGGCCAGAACGTTTTGAAACTCCGCCTTGTAGCCGGGCTGGCCCCACCAGAGAAAAGAAGCAGGCCATTCAGGATTTACAGGCAGGTACATGTATGGGATTGGCCGCGCACCCCGGCGCGAATCCTTGAACGCCGATCCATCCAGAAGAGGGCCGTAATGACGGTCGAACCAGTCCCAGTTCGCGACATGTTTCGTTTTCCCCGATCCGCTCAGCGCAGGCGCAAACTCAGGCGCGACTTTGCCGGCATGCCCGTAGCCCAATTGATGAAAAGTGCCCCGGTGATCGTAGAACATTTGGTGATGCCGGTGGATCAGTTGGAACAGTTCGTCCTCTCCGCCGTTTCCTGAACGCAAACGCGCCAGCGTTTCCGGGTACTGGCTTAACATCCATGACGTGCCATAAGAATTGCTGTCGAGAGTAAGGGCGTCTTTGTCCGGGAGCACCGCAGGCAATACATCGATCTCGACCGGCAACGTCCTCCGCCCGGAGCCGCTGGTGAGTTGCGCTTGGCCCCGATAGATGCCCGGCTCTGCTGTGGCAGGAATCCAGATGTCGACCCAAAACGATTGCACCGTTTGCTTAGGCACGCGGTTATCCGGTTCCGGCAGGTGCGACCGATACGGCATGTGCGCAGGAACCAGCGCATCCGGATAGTACATTCCGTCCGGTTTGTTCAAGTGGAACCACTCGCGGTACAGGTCCACAGAAAGAGGAAAGTCGAGCGATAGCTGATAGAGCTGTTCTTGCTTCACTTCGGCAATCAGATGGAAAGAAACATAACCTGCACGAGCGGCCCTGAGATGAATCGCATGGAGCTGTTGAGCTCCTTTTCTATCGCTCGCGACGACGCCTCCGAAAGGATCGGGGCGAGAGAACTCGGGTGAGGCGCGAAGGTCGAGAGCAACAGACGGCGCGCTGGCTACGAGTGCAAGCACGGCGGCCGTGCAGAAGCTATTTCGCAAACTCGACATAGCCGTGCCGTTCCAAAAATCGGAAATAGCCGACGAAGTCGAACTTGGACGGGCCAAGTTCAAGCTCCGTCAGGCGGATGACCTCGGCCAGATTGCGATGTCCATCGCACCAGTAAAGCGCGATCGTCGGAACAGCAGCCCACGCACCGGAAGGGTAACCCTCCCATTGATCGTGAGGAAGGTCGTCAAGCGGCAAGGTGCCGAAGCGCTTTCGCCGCACAATAATCCGGGCCGCGTCCGGATCCACTTGAGCCGACCGCGCAGCAACTACGGGTTCGCCGAGGTCACGGGCTCGATCCTCCGCGGCCTGTTGGATGCGAACGCGCTGTTGCTGCCCGAAAGCTTCCAGCCGCGCTACAGCGGCATTCAAGGTTGGCGCGATGGCGTTCCTTCGTGGTTCGGGAACCAGACGCTGCACGCTTCTGATCGCCTGTGCTTCCCGATCCACGGCGTAGCCAATCTGTTCCGGAGAGTCCGCGAGCACCGGGCCGGCTTGTCCGGCATGCGTTGGCGAAGCAATGCGGTCCAGCAGCGGTGCAGTTCGCTGGGCAACCTGATCATAACCGCGGCTTTCACTGAGTTGCGCGAGCCACAGCGCTTCGGATTCACCCGCATTGGCGATGAAGTAAAGGAACGCCGCGTCAATGATTGAAATGTCGCGAAGCGACCGCGGGTCCACGCGGTCAGGCGTGTCCTCGCTGTTATGATGCGTTTCTACGCCACTACCGCTATAGCCCCAAACCGTGGGCACGCCGACCATCGGCTCCGCCATGTAGGTGTCTGTTCCCGTGGTGAATTCTTTCTCGTGCCACGGCCTGTTCACGGTACTGAGATGACTCCCCGCAATTTTCAAAATCAGCGCGTCCGTGAAATCTTTTGCCACATGCGGGTTCATATAGAACGTGTACTCGGTACCGGCTAGATCGTAAGAAGCCGCCGGCGTATCAACGCACATAGCCGCTACCGTGCGCCGGATGCGATCGCGATTGTGTTCTACATAGTGCATGGACCCATACATTTCGCCCATTGAAAGAACGCGGATGCTGCGCTTCGGTTGTGGCAGCTTGCCCGAAGCAATCAGTCTCTGCAGCGTTGCCATCGCTTCCAGAGTGGCTGCCACACCGGTCGCGTTATCCTCCGCCCCCTGCTCCGATGTGTGGCCCAATGTCAGGACTTCCTCTTGCGAAGTCCCGCGGATTATGCCGGTGACATAGGGATACGGGCCGGAGTAGTAGCGTGTATCAACGGTCGCATGAGCGCGAACCGGTCCCCGTTTCAGCAGCTCGCGCACCAAGTGCGCCTGGTTCGGGGTGATGGAAAAGCCAAGGAGAGGAGTGCTGCGCGCGGTGTAAGCCCAGCCATCATCACCCCACGCGTTGATCCATTGACGGCCGTCGAGCAGCGCCGGATTCTCAGTAAACGTGTTGATTGCGCCGAGAGCTCCGGCTTTCACCAGAAGCCATTTGATCCCGGACGGGTTCACGTCCGTGAGCGCGAATTTGCCGCGCAGGTCCACCTTACCGACATCAGAGGACGCGACGGCCACGATCTCAGCGGTGACGCCGCCCTTCGGAGTCGGGCCACTCCACATGACCAGCGATGCCGGAACCTTCGCGTAGTCAGCGAGCGTGCGCTGGTCTGTGGACAGGGAATTATCGAGTAGCTCAAGTGTTGCGCTTTTCACATCCCACGCCAGGGGCTCAGTCCAATAGCCAACCTGCGTAGCGCCGTCCGCCGGTGCGTTCACGATTTCAACTTGTTTGAGTCCGATCTGCCGCATCGTGGACTCCAGATAG
>JALYXI010000113.1 GCA_030947245.1 Acidobacteriota bacterium | reverse complement strand
CCCAGAAACGACACCCGGTCCGCAATCCCAAGCGCTTCCACGCGCTTCCTGAGCCGCAACACGTAGTTCACTTCGCTGGGGGTTTGAGCGCCGCCTGCGAAACGGCAAGTCCATCCGGGCATGCGCTTCAAACGCGCGAGAGCTTCCAAGTGAAGCAGGTGGCCTTTCGATGGCGCCATACGGCTGACTTGCAGAATGGTTCCCGGTTCTTCGACTCGCGGCTCGGGTTGAAGGAAGATGGCGTAATGCAGTACCCGCGCCGGAACCTTGGGAAACAGGAATCGCGCAGTAGCCTTCGTCGCTTCGCTATTCGCGATCAGCTGTGCAGGTTTTTTTTTAAGTGACCACACCTCCGTCCAGTCCCGGGTCCATATTCTGCTAGCCGCAAAACCGTGCATCCAGAACACTATAGGCACGCCGGCTTGCCACAGCACCGGCGCAAAGATCGCATGGGCCCAAGGCCAGTGGCAGACAGCGATGTCGATTCGCTCTTGCGCAAGCACCGTCTTGAGCGCACGGCGCGCGCGCAGCACGCTCCCCGGCCGGCTCACACGCACTCCACCCAGATAGTCCACGGGGCTGCCTGCCATGCGCAGTTCCTGGTTCAGCCGTTCGCGAAAGCAGACAGCGAAATGCGGATGCATCCCCGGTGCGCAGCGGCGCTCCCGCGCAAGGGTGACCAGTGCTCGCTCCGCGCCGCCCCATTCCGTTCCCGCGCTGATGTGAAGAACCCTCACAGTACACCGTACAGCTTACAGACACCTATGGGGCCAGGCGTTCGGGCCGGAGCAACTATCGATGCGCCGCCCTGGCGCCCGCTCCCGGGACTCCCGACATTTCTTCAGGCGATCCGCGGCGTGCCGTAGTGCTTTTGGTATGCGTCGTACGTGCCGGAATACGTGTAGCGGTTGCTCAGTTCCCGCGTGACGCCGTTCAGCACTACACCTGAGACTCGCGCGCGAAGCCGGTGCAGGATCTTGAGCATCACAGCCACCGACTTGCGATTGGTCTGGCCCACAAGCGTGATGATCACCACCCGGTCCACTAGAGCGGCCAGCTGCAACGGCTCCGAAAAGCCAAGCATGGGCGGAGCGTCGATTACGATCAAATCGTATTGGTCTTTCGCGCTGTTCAGGATCGCCGCAAGATCGCGCTCAATCAGGTCAGCCGCATACGCCACAGGCTTACCGGCCGGCAAGATGTCCAAGGCGGGAATGCCCTCCACGCGCGTTAGGGCGGATTGCCAGGGCGCGCTGTTTTCAATCAAGTCCGACAAACCCGAACCGGCCGGGTAACCCAAAATCTGCTGCGTTCCGGGCCGGCGAAGATCGGCATCCACAAGCAGCGTTCGGTTGCCCTGCAGCGCATGCGCAATCGCAATGTGAACCGCGGTAGTAGTCTTGCCTTCGGCCGGCGCCGCGCTGGTGAACAGAAGCGAATGCGGACGGTCTCCCGCGCCTGAAAGCAAAATAGAGTTCCGAAGCGATCGGAGCGCTTCGTCGTATTCGCCGGTTGCGGGCGCGCTCGCCCCTGTAAAGGGAAGCGCACTCCCGTCCCCCTCGTCACCGTGCGCCGCAACATGACGCCGCCCTTTCCAATCCTTCACAAGCGGCAGCATCCCGATAACTTCTGTGTTCAGCAAACGCGTGATCGCTTCAGGGTCTCGTACCGTGCTGTCCATCACGTCACTCAGGATCACCGCGCCTAGACTGAAAAATAGCGAGAGCATCAGCGCCAGCAGCACGTTATTGCGCATATTGGGCGACACTGCTCTATAGACCGGCTGCGCGGGGTCGGCCACACGGACGGAGTTGTTATGAAAACCCGCGTTGACGTTGCCTTCCCTAATCTTCTGCATCAGGTCTTCATAAAGCTTCCGGTCGCTTTCCGCTTCACGTTGCTTACTTTGGTACTGCGTCGAGCGTGAACTCAATGCCTCCACTTCGGCCCTCAGGCTGTCGACGTTGCTCTTTAACATGCGCTCCCTGTTCAGCGCGTCTTCATACTCGCCGGTCACTCGCTTTAACGTGTTGTTACCGCTCTTCGCCAAGGTCTGCCGGATTAAGGCTACGTCGGTTTCGGCTCGAACGTATTCCGGATGCCGCTTTCCATACACGGCCTGCACCCGCGTGAATTTCTGCTGTGCTTCTTCCAGCTTGGCGGCCAACTTGCGCATCTTTTCACCCTGCTCTGAAGTCTGCGCCGTCTCGAGAGATCCGCCTTTCACAGCGTTCCAGGCATCCTGCCGTTTCACCCGCTCAATCTGCGCGTTGGTGTACTCCGCGTTTAGCTGCAGAAGCCGCCTGGTAAGAATGTTGGTTTTCTCTTCCGTGTCCACAAAATTCAGTCGCTGGCCCATGTTGACCAAGGCTGCGCCGGAGCGTTCCATTTTCGCGCGAAGTTCTTCGATCTGCCTTCCCATGAACTTCGAAGATGCGGCCATTGAGCTGATCCGCATCTCGAAATCGCGTCGAATGTAGCTTTCCGCAACCGCGTTTGCAATGGCGGCCGCGTTTTCTGGGCTGGAAGAGCGGTACGTAACCAGAATCAAATAAGTACCCGGAACGTGGACAACCTTCAAACCCGGAATATTGATCCCGCCCTTTGCCTCCAGAAAACGGGAACTGTTTGCCGCCATCTTGTCAGCCGTGAGGTGATAGCGCTCCACCACGGGGCGCAGCACGGCGCCGGACTGAATCAGCAATACCTGAGTGGCGATAAACTGTTCGGCATCGCCGGCGGTCACTTGTTGCGGCGCCTTGCCAGTCACCCCAGAAGGCGCCTGTCTGTCGATATCAATCGCCGCTGTAGATTCGTACACCGGAGCCATGCGCTTCGAAACGAAATAGGCCAGCGCAGTCGCCGCCAAGACGAATAGCACAATTTTCCACGCCTGCCGCCAGATCACCCGGAGGTAGTGTGAAAACAACACAGAGAACGGCTCCGGGAAGTCCGGTGGCGGGGCCATAACTGTCTGGGTCCGCGGCACTACGACCGGCAATTCTGATTTCTGCTTGAACTCGGGAGGCATTGGTGAACCTAGCGGAGAACGGCGTTTTTGACTGTGAATTCGCTCCCGAAGCCGCGCGAAACGGGGCAGCCGGACGCAGGTCCGGCAAAATACGAATCAGTGAGACTCAACGACGAAGTTTCGTTTAAGACCATCGACTCAGATTCCACCAGTGCCGGTTGTGCTCATCGCGGACTTCTACGACAACATGAACGCATTTTACTTTACCTGCCCGCCGAGTAAAAAATCAGTCCGGCGCCAACGACCGCGCCGAAAGCGAGAAGGCGGTCCAGAATGGCCAGCGTTTCTTTGCGCCTCCGATTATTGGGAACGAATAGAATATCGCCGGGAAGCAAGGCGTAGTCGTCTGCCCGCAATTCCAGAATCGCCCGTAGTTCGATTGGAATCTGACGCTTCGTGCCCGTCAACTCATCCCGCCGGATCACCCAGGCTTCTTTCGACGGGGAGGAGCCCAACCCGCCTGAAAGTGAAAGCGCTTTCATCACAGTGGTATCCGTCTGGTCCGGCACAGGGTAGCTCCCGGGGTTTCTCACATCGCCTAGTACGAACAGCCTTCCCGCTGCCGGAACGCGAACTTCCTCGTGGCCTGTCAATACTATGTTCGCCTGGTTGCTATCGGAACTCAACAGGTCCCGAATGAGAATGTGGCGGGTGGGAACCGGTTCCTCCGCCGTCATGTCAGGCGTCCGGCGCGAAACCAGAAGTTCAGGCCCAGCCTCGGCTGTGAAGCCCCCGGCCCGAATTATTGCGTCTGAAAGCGTCACCCGTCCCACGGCTTGAAAAATAACGGGCGTCTTCACCGCGCCCAAGACGCTAATTGGCCGGCTGGCGTACTCCTCCACGGTCACCGTGATGGCCGGGTTTACCACCAGATCTTCGTTCCGCAACGTGTCCCGAATTTGAGATTCCACTTCGACAGGCAGTTTTCCCCGTACTGACAACGGCGCCTTCAATAACGGCAGGTTGATAGTGCCATCCGGGCTGACGCGCACGGCTCGGGAAAACTCAGGAAAATTTAGAACCTGGATCGAAACCAAATCATCTGGCCCTAGCCGCTGGACCGGCATACTCCCGCCTTGTGGGCTAGAAGCCGATTGAGCCGGAAAACCAGCTTGCGCGGTAAGGAATATAGCGGCGAGGGCCGCAAAGCTGAAGATTCTCACCGGATCAGAGTATTGGATGGACCTTCGAGTGTAGCATTTAACACCGAGAGCTGCCTCTCCGCGCGAGCTCCCGGAAGTATTGCGTACTGCCCTGCCGCTCTCCATAGTTTGCATAGAAGCGTCAGACAGAAAATTATAATTCCCGCCTGATTCCGTAGCTTTACGCTTTACACCGCACCGTTGGCATTCGCAGCGCAATCTCTCAGACGGGCAGCGCCTCGTGGGCAACGGCGCGACCAGCTATCTCAAGATCATGCGCTACCATCGACTTCACCAGATCCGTAAACGAATAGCGTGGCCGCCACCCTAAGACCCGCCGCGCCTTTGACGAATCTCCCACCAGTAGATCCACTTCCGCAGGCCGGAAGAATCGCGGATCTTCCTTTACGAAATCGCGGTAATCCAGACCCGCTTCCGCGAACGCCAACTCACAAAATTCCCGCACTGAATGAGTTTCCCCGGTCGCCACCACGAAATCGTCCGGCCCCGGCTGCTGAAGCATTTGGTGCATAGCGCGCACATAGTCCGCTGCGTGCCCCCAATCACGCCGGGCTTCCAAGTTGCCCAGGCGAAGTTCACGCGCCAGCCCCAGTTTGATGCGCGCCACATTATGCGTGATCTTGCGGGTTACAAACTCGAACCCGCGCCGTGGGCTTTCATGATTAAACAACATCCCATTCGAGCAGAACATCTGGTGCGCTTCGCGGTAATTGACAGTCAAATAGTAGCCCGCCACCTTACTGATCCCGTACGGGCTTCGCGGATGGAACGGCGTAGTCTCCGTTTGCGGCGTTTCGCGCACTTTGCCGAACATCTCACTCGACCCGGCGAAGTAAAATCGGCATCCGGGCTGCAATTCCCGCAACGCCGCCAGCAGGTAATGCGTGCCGTTGCTGTTGGTGTTCATGGTGGAAAATCCATCGGCGAAACTCTCCGCCACGAAACTCTGGGCCGCCAAGTGGTAGCACTCGTCAATGGGACACCGGCTCAGCACTTGAAACAAGCTGGGATAGCTCTCCAGGCTTCCGGCGTGAAGCAGCAGCCGGTCCGCCAGATGCGAAACGCGTCCCAAGCGCTGGTCCGGCTGCTCCAGAGCGACCCTTCTGACAAGCCCGTGCACCTCATATCCGTTCGCCAGAAGGTGCTCTGCCAGGTAGCTGCCGTCCTGCCCGGTGATGCCCGTGATCAGAGCCTTCTTCAAGGAATCAGAGTAACATTTACAGCCGTGCTAAACGCAGCGAAAGATCTTCATTGTTCTGCGCCAAATGAGGACTGTAGTAAGGGTCGACGCGCTCCGCTGTCCCGGGCCATTTCCGGAAAAACCGGCGCCGCTCCTCGTAGTCAGTACCAGGCCTCCGCGTCTGGCTTTCCGAGTGGCGCAGTTCTGTCTCCATGTCCACAATCACCGAAAGACCCTCGCGTCGAAGCTTCAGGCACAGGTCAACGTCGTTGTAATTCACAGGAAACTCCGGATCGAAGCCCCCGACGCGCTCAAAATCGTTCTTCCGGATCGCCAGACACGCGCCGGTCACTGCCGTCACTTCGCGCGTGTAGTTCATCCAAGGCCAGTTATCACTGCTCCGCAGACCGCGGCCCGGATGCCCCGCGCCGTTGATCAGCCAGGTCGCAATTCCGGCATGTTGAATCGTTCCATCCGGATACACCAGCTTCGCGCCTACAGCGCCCAAGCCGGGATTCTGGAGCCATCCGGCCATGCGTTCCAGCCAGTCCGCCCGTAGTGGCTCCACATCGTCATTCATGAACAGCAGGATGGAACCCGTCGCCATCCGTGCACCCTGATTGTTCATCACGGAAAAGTTGAATGGCCCATGATACCCGGTTCGCCGCGCGTGAAACTGCTCAATCACGCGTGCTACCCCTTGCTCCTCCGCATCCGAAGTGGAGCCCAAGTGCTGGACAACTACCACCTCGTAATCGCCATAGCCGGTTGTCTCGGCGATAGCGCGCAAGCAACTTTGCAGGAGTGAAGCCGTGCGCGTGCAGATCAGGATGGAAACCCGATCGGAGGAAGCGGGAAAAGCACGCGCGGAAACCTTGACTCCAGGCACTCGCGCCCGTGATTGGTACAGCACGGCTGGGATGTGAACTGCGCGGATCCCTCTCGCATCCTTCAACGCACCTTCGAAGAATGCACCTTCGAAGCTGGAAGCGGCTTCCACCCGCCGCCGGTCTAAAAAAGCAAGCCGGCCCACGTAATCGACGGATTCCCCCAGCACGGGCGACCATTCCGGCTTGAACACTGGCCGAAGCGGCGCTCCGTGTCCATCCACAATCTCTTCGTCGGAATACAGCAGGTCCGCGGGGCCGGCTGCCGCGAAGAGATGAAGAGCCGAAGGCAGCAAGGCGTCCCTTTCTCCCAGCAAACCGATAAACTCTCCCGTTGCTTGGCTGAGCGCTTCGGCAAAACTATTGGCTACCGGAATACCCTCGGCGGTAAGCACGTCGCTCACCCAAGGCGGCATATCCGCGCATCGGATCGCGATCAACTCGGAATTCCGGTAAGCCTGATCCGTGAAGGATTGAATCGACCGCCGCAATCCGTCAGATTCAGGCTGAGCAAGCGGAAGCAACAAGGTGAAACGCGGTTCAACATTCGGCGCTGGCACTGCCACACCGCCGCCGCCCCGCTTGCGCCATTCCGCATACCCTGGAGAAACGCCTTCCTTCCGGCGTGCGATCTTTCTGCTATACCATTTCCCAACCGCGCGCAAAGTCCGGAACACCATGCTGTCTTCCACCCGCGAAAGCCGGAAATCCTGCGCGCTTTGGTTGTGCACCAGCCATTTCAGCTCCGCGCCAAGTTCTTCCTGCTTGCGCAATACTTCCTGTAACAGGCGCGCGCTATCCTGTTCTGGGACGGGCATTCAGCCCCAAGTATACGCATGATGAACAAACACTACTTAGCCGGCGAGGCCATCACGAATTATCTGCAGTCCCTCAGCGTGCGGGAAACGGAGCAGCAGCGCGGGTTGCGGGAAGAAACCGCCACTTATCCCAACGCCATCATGCAGATTTCGCCCGAACAGGGCCGTTTCCTTCAGGTCCTGGTTCGCGCCGTGGATGCGCGCCGCTGCCTCGAAGTAGGCGTGTTCACGGGCTACAGCGCACTGGCCGTAGCGCTCGCACTGCCCGGCGACGGCACAATCACGGCCTGCGATATCAGCGAGGAATACGCCGCTGTCGGCCGCCGCTACTGGACCGAAGCCGGTGTCGCCCACAAGATCGATCTCCGGATCGCCCCCGCCGCGGACACTCTCGAAGCTCTCCTCACCGAGGGCCGCGCCGGCAGTTACGATTTCGCTTTCATCGACGCCGACAAAACCGGCTACGACCGTTACTATGAACTCGCGCTCAGTCTTCTGCGGCCTGGCGGCGTAATGGCTCTCGACAACATGCTGTACCACGGCCAAGTGCATGATCTTCAATTTCAAGATGAAAACACAGTCGCGCTTCGGGCCTTGAATCTCAAAATTTCGCGCGATCCGCGTGTTACCTCCAGCCTGGTTCCCATGGCGGACGGGATTCATTTAGCCGTGAAAAATAGAATTGCCTAGCTTCGCGCCTCAGCAAATACTCTCTCCACAACATCCATATTCCGTAGCGAATCCTCAAGCGGAGTGGGTACATCACCGCCGTCGAGAATCGCTCGTGAAAACGCATCGCCTTGAAGAGTGTATTGGTCGCACGGCGGGAACTCTTCGATGCGTTCCCCTTCGGGTGTGACAACCCGTATTCGAGTCGTCTCACCCGGTGGGGCATTAAAAGGTATTTCCACTTCGACGCGGCCCTTGGTGCAAAGGATCTGCACCCGCTGGTAAGGGATCAGTTGCGTGCTGCACGTGAAGATTGCGTGTCCCGCGGGAAACGTCAGCAGCGCCGAAGTCAGCCGGTCGATGTGCATCTGCGGGTCGCGTTCAATCGCGCTTTGGACGCCGGACGGTTCCTGGCCGTAGAGCCATCGCGAAATTTGGATGGCATAACAGCC
>JALYXI010000103.1 GCA_030947245.1 Acidobacteriota bacterium | reverse complement strand
GTCAAATGCCGGATGGCGGCGGCGTAATCCTGCGCCGTGTACGCCTGTATGCCCGCGGCAAACTCGGCATGTTGCGCCGGACCCGCGGCAGACGCCACAAGACCAGCCGCCAGACTAAGCCAGGCGGCCCGGAAAACCAGGCCCCAGCAATTGGTCCTCATCGTTTGCCAAACTCCTTAGCAGTTCCAGATAGAGATAGTCAGGCATTAAGGAATTTCCCTGGAACTGATCTCTGTATTCTTGACGTGCCCGTTCGATTTCCGGGCGCAACGCTTCATACAGATTCGCGCGAGCCTGCCCTTCCTTCACCGCCCCGGCGTGCTCCACCCGCATGCGGGCTACGGCCACTCGCGCGAACCGTTGCGCCCTCAGGTGCACGGCCTGTTCCGCGGGCGGGAGATCGCTCCACTTCGGCGCCGCGGTTTTCAACCCGGTCAATCCGGCGATGTTCACCAGCGGCTCCGTCCGGGCAGCAGGCGCGGGAGCCTTCGGGGCCAAAGCTTCCAGACGCATCGCGGCCGCCTCACTCAGAACTTCCATTGGCGCGGCGTTCACCCCGTCCGCTGCAAAAATGACGATCCTCACGCTGCCACCCACCATTAACGGAAACAGATGCGCCCTGCCGTCCTCCAGGCTTCCCGCATCGGTTGCGTCGAACAGCGCGCGCGACAGCTCAGTCTCCGTGGCGGCGGTCACCACCGGGTCCTTCGTTTCGATCACGGTCAGCAGCGCCGGCGAAATTCCGAAGCGAAGACCGGAGGCGGGTGGCTGCACGCCGCGGACCGGACCCAAGGTGGCTTGCTGTTCCTCAAAAATGATCGCAACAACACGTCCGGCAAACGCGCCGGATTCCGCGATCAGCAAATCCACGGCCTCGCTCTCGCTCTCCGCTTTCCGCAATCGCCGGATGATCTGGTTCAGCGTTTCCGCGGTGGACCGACCGCCTTCCGCGCGGTTCAACGCGATTTCCGACTCCACCACCGCGGTCAAATGCGCCGCCGAACGCGTATACTCCTCCCGCCATTGGGAATGGGATGCGGGAAGTGTCATCTGCTCTCATACTAGAGCAGCCCGCCCGAGGGTGTCTAGAACGCTGATCTAAATCACTTCCTGTCTCCATCACTTCCTGTTTGATTTAAATCGCTTCATGTTTGCCTGGCGGCCGAAACTCAATGGCACGCCACATGCATCATAAGGGCAGCAGGCACTTAGCCGGTGGGTGGGAAAAGGGGAAGAGGCGCATGGCGGGGCTGAATCAACATCTGAATCCAAAGCAAACAGGCATTGATGCTGAGCGTCTGCATGCGGACTTGCACAAGCGCATTGTGGGTCAAAATGACGCAGTAGACCAGATCGTCAATATCTATCAGACGTTCCTGGCAGGCCTGACGAGCCCCGGCCGGCCCATTGGCAATTTCCTGTTTCTCGGTCCAACCGGCTCCGGCAAGACGCGTCTGGTAGAAGCGACGGCGGAGAGCCTGCTGGGCGATATGCGCGGCGTGATTAAGGTGGATTGCGCCGAATTTCAGCACAGCCATGAAATCGCCAAGCTGATCGGTTCGCCTCCCGGATACCTGGGCCATCGGGAAACTCACCCGCTTCTCAGCCAGGAAGTTCTCAACCAGCACCATACGGAAAAATTCAGGATCAGTTTCGTACTATTTGACGAGATTGAAAAGGCCAGCGATTCCCTCTGGAATCTGCTTCTGGGGATCCTGGACAAGGCCACCCTTACTCTGGGTGACAATCGCAGGGTGGATTTCTCGCGCGCCATGATCTTTATGACCAGTAACCTGGGCGCGCACGAGATGGATTCCATTCTCCGGCCGAAACTCGGTTTTGGAACGCAGGAGATTGAATCGAAGATTCGCGCGGGTACCGTGGAGGCCGGCCTCGATCAAAAAATCGCCCGGTCCGCCACGGAAGCCGCGCGCCGTAAGTTTACTCCGGAATTTATGAACCGGATCGACAAAGTGGTTGTATTCCACCCTCTTGGAACGGAGGAGTTAGGCCGCATTCTGAATCTCGAGCTCAACTTTCTGCAACAGCGGATTTTCAATTCCGCTTCCACCACTCCGTTCGTTTTCAACCTGACGGCGAGCGCCAAAGCGTTTCTGCTGGAGGAAGGCACGGACCTAAAATATGGAGCGCGCCACCTGAAGCGCGCCATTGAACGCGAGCTGGTGCATCCGATCTCGAATCTGGTCGCCTCCGAACAAATCCACAGCGGCGACCTGGTGCGCGTCGATTTCGATCCCGTCCAGCGCTCCCTCGATTTTGTAAAAGAGGACGAAAATATGCCGGCCTACGAAATGGTCCAGATGATCGACATGGGCGTTCCGGTACCCGCAAGCGGCATGAGCGCAGTGACCGACCTGCCGGTTCCGCGCGTCATCAACGCGAAGACTTCGCGCCGCTAGAACGGCGGCCGGCGGCTTATTCCCTCGGCGAAGCATGCTTCTTTTTCGCCGCATGCTTTTTGTGCGCGGGTCCTTTCTTATCGTGATTCTGGCGGACTTGAATGCCGTTCACGGTCTCCGCTTCGATCACGCGATGAGGAACGGATGAATGGCGAGTTTCGCCTTGCACTGACATTTTCATTCCGATCTTCAGGTCTACGGCTTTTGCGCCTTCGGGCTTCAGATGGATGAAGTCTCCGGTTTCAAGAATCGCGCCGTTCGGTTCACCGTGGCGCGCATAGTTGATTCGCTGAACCACGCCATCCACCTGAGCAGGTCCCGGCTCTCCTTGCAGGCCGAGAGACTTGTGCTTGAGATCGTTGATGCCGATAAGCCGGAAGACAGGGTGATCGGAAGGCCGCTCGTCAATTTCCTCCTGAACGGCGAGAGCGATTTTCACTCCCTCCTCAACCGCGCCGCTGATAACAGCGCCTGCTTCGGGCGGGAAGTTGACCTGTACAACCCCTTTAGCGGTCTCAAGAAGAAGACCTTCGTACATCCCTTTCGGGCTAATGTTAAAGCTCTGGACCTTTCCAGTGACTTCTTTCGTTCCTTCTGGCATACGGGATCTCTTGCACGCCCGAGGCCAGCGGATTGAGCTTAGTTTGCAACGCGCATTCGGGCCGGAGTGAGCGAAGAGCGGTCACTGCGTGTACGGGCGAACAGGCCTGCGGCACCCCGCGGTCAGTGTCCAGCGCATGTGCAAAGTATGTCGGCCTGAAAGCATTCTCGACCCTCAAGGCGGGCAACTTTTATGCGTCTGAATACCAGCCCGCGATGGAACCTTGGCCGCGCGGAAAAGGTCTGCGAGATGCGAGAGACTACGGTTGCGTGTGTATCCCAGCTTGTTGTCGACGCGCTCCAAAATGGTGGCGTTTCGGTCAAAGGATGGGATGGAAAGGCAGTGCTCGTGCGCGCCAAGGTGGATGCCTGGAACAAGACTCTCAATGAGGCGAGGTCTATAGTATCGCGTATTGAGATCCAAACACGCGACGGCGTAGGGGCAACCTCATTCTCCGTTGAGAACGGGGGCGTCGTTCTCTCGCGGCTGAAAGGAAGTGTCCATGGGAATTCAATGAACGGTACCATCATGATCCAGCTCGCGGGAAACCGTTGGGAGGGCAGCGGGATGGATGTCGAAGCGACGCATGGTGGAATCCTCGTCGATGTACCGCAGGCCTACTCTGCCCGGTTGGAACTGGAGGCGCCGTCACGCAAGATCAACTCCCAGACGCCATTGGGTGCGCAACGATCGTACATGGACCGGTACGCGGTACGGCGAAAGTCGTGACAACTGAGCGCATTAATGTCCGTTTAAGGATGGATCTGGGGAGAGCTATTTGCTCCGAAGATAACGGCAGAACCCTATTTAGGTGAATTCACTTCAGGCGCTACGAACTTTGCCGGCCAGTGTTACAGAACGTCGGCGAAACCGCGCTTCATATACCGGAAAAACATCCCTCCCACCACAAACGTCGTTACTGAATATACAGCCGCCAGAGCCAAGTCCCGCAGCGACGGCACTCTGTAACCGAGCAGCATCTCCCGGTAGGCCCTCACGATGTAAGCCAGCGGATTGGCCGTGATCAGAAATCGCAGAGATTCCGGAAACTGATCCTCCGTGATGAAGATGGGCGTTACCCAAAACCAGAATGTCAACCCGACCGTCAGGACCTGCGCCGTGTCCCGGAGATATACCTGCAAGCTGGAGGCGATCCATCCGATACCGATCGCGAACAAGCCCAGCAGCACCAGAAAGATGGGAAGAAAAACCAGGGTCGCGCTGAAATGGTTCAGAACCAGCGCAGCCCCCGCAACCACCAGCGAAGTGGCCATCAGGTGGCTCACCAGAGAAGATAGAAAAATCGATACCGGCACAATTTCGGCGGGAAACACCGTTTTGGTGATCAGGTTCGCCTGTTCCAGTAAAGAAGCCGCGCTGCGCAGAACGGTCTCGCTAAACAGGAGCCATGGCAACATCCCGGCGAACAAGAACAATGGATAATTTTGCGTGACCTGCCCCGCTCCCGGTTTCTGATGAAGGCATACGCTGAACACAAACGTGTAACTCAAAAGGAGAACCACCGGATGGATCAGGCCCCACAACCAACCCGCCACCGACCCAATGTAACGCTGCTGAAAATCGCGTCTCACCAACTGGGCCAGCAAGCTGCGCCGCTCAACCAGATTGCGTAAAAAAAGGGTACCCGGGAGATGACGTTCCAAGCCGGGATGGTAACAACCCGTGCCTTGACTTGCAACCTTAAGGATTGTTAACCTAACTCTTCCGATGCCGACTGTATCTGTATGAAGCAGGACTATTTTATTGTTGTACTCGCGCATTCGCTCCACGGCCGCCTGCAACGCGTGCATATCCCGCACAAAGCGGTTTTCGCCTTACTCGCGTTGGCCTGCATTGGCGCTGTTTCACTGGTAGGGTTTATTTCCAGTTATGCGCGCATGGCGTGGAAGGTAGCGAACTACAATACTCTCCGCAACGAAACCGATAATCTTCGCGCACGGTATCAACGGCTGCAGAAGACCGTGAACCAAACGAACGCCCAGCTTGCTTCGCTGCAGATGCTGGCGCAGGAAGTGACAGTGGCTTACGGCATCAAGCAGAAGATCGAGGGTCCGTCCGACATCATTGCGGAAGGCCGCCTTACGCCGACCATGTCCGAAACTCTTGAGAACTATAACTACCTTCGCGCGAGCAAACTCTCCCGGCTGGAGCCCAGCTATGGCCAGCGGTGGCAAACCAACATCATGCCGAGCATCTGGCCCGTTGACGGCCGCTTGATGGGTGGATTCGGGTCCCGTAGCGATCCGTTCTCAGGGGAAGGCGCGTACCACACCGGAGTCGACATTTCGGCCCCTACCGGCACTCAGATTCGCGCTACCGCCGATGGACGCGTGCAATTTGCCGGTTTTTACAACGGCTATGGCAGGCTGGTGATCATCGATCACGGCAACAACTACCAAACCTATTACGCCCATCTTTCCTCCGCGAACGTCACGGAAGGCCAGGAGATTCGCCGCGGGCAAACGGTAGGCGCTGTAGGAACGACCGGCCGCTCCACCGGCCCCCACCTGCATTACGAAGTGCGGATTGGAAGCTCGCCGGTGAACCCGTACCGGTTCCTCCAGAAAACCGTGGCCGTACAGCAGACGCCTCGCAGCACGGATCTTTTTTAACCTTTATATTCAGCTTTTTTACAAATAGTAGTTACGGTCCCACGCGTGCCGCTTCAGCACCGCCAGCGTATTCTCCGGCAATGGACCAAGCCGGGAAAAACTGCAATTCGCTTCGACGCTGCGCAGACTGCGCATCCCCGGAATTACGGTCGATACCGCCGGATGCGAAAAGCAGAATCGTAGGGCGATCTGCGGCAGATCGCTGGGCTCCAGGTCCAGATCCGCCAACAGCGCGCTCACGTGCTCCTGCACCTCCAACTTGCGGTCGCCCCGGAAGTAGTTCTCCCGAAAATCGCCCGGCTCGAATTTCGTGTCTTTTGTGATCGTCCCCGCCAGCGAACCTTCATCCAGCGGCACCCGCGCGATCACGCCGATATTATGTTTCATCGCCGCGGGGAAAAGATTCTTCTCCGCCGTCTGGTCGAAGATGTTGTAAATCACCTGCACCGTGTCCACCAATCCGGTTTCAATAAGCGGAATCGCGGAATCGGGCTGATGATCGTTGATCGATACGCCGAAGAAATGCACCTTGCCGGACTTCTTCAGGTCTTCGACGGCCCGGCGCAATTCGTCGCGGCCCACCCATTCCGGGTTCCAGACGTGCAATTGCTGTAAATCGAGATACGGTACGCCCAGGTTCTTCAGACTTGTTTCGGTGGATTGGATGATGTGATCCACCGGGAACACTTCATCGATACCGAACCCCTGCTTCGCAGGCCAGATCATATTTTTCGGCGGCACCTTGGAGGCGACATACACTTTGTGCGAACGTTCACTCAGAACCTGACCGATCAATCGTTCGCTGTGCCCTTCGCCATAGGCAAGAGCGGTATCGATGAAATTCAGCCCGAGATCGAGCGCGCGGCGAAGTCCCGCCAATGCTTCAAAGTCGGTCCCGCCGAGCCACTGTTTCTGCCCGATCCCCCATGCGCCGTATCCGATGTCGCTGACATCAATCCCCGTCCGTCCCAGCTTCCTGTATTGCATTCAGCCCTATTATAGGAATATATGTGGCGAATCCTGGCCGCGCTTCTGTTCTTCTCCGCACTCCTTTCCGGCGCGAACTTTAAGCTTTTTCTTGCAGACGGCACATACCACCTGGTTCGCGAATACAAGGTGGCAGGCGACCGCGTAAAGTTTTACAGCACCGAACGGAGCAGTTGGGAGGAAATGCCCACCGCTCTCGTAGATTTAAAGAAAACGGAAAGTGAAAAAACGGCTCACGCGGCGGCAGTCGCGGAACAGACTAAGATCCTTTCCGAAGAAGATAAGGCGGTACGCACCCAACAGGAAGAGGTGTTAAAGATCCCTCAGGACCCGGGCGTGTATTCGCTCGATGACGGAAAGACCCTCCGTATTTTTAAGGCGGCCGAGTCTCAGTATCACAATAACCACGGCCGCTCGGTCCTGAAGCGGCTTTCGCCGGTACCTCTGGTGCCCGGGAAAGGAACAGTGGAAATCCCACTTCCTCGTTCGCTGAGCGTTCTGCCTTCTGACCGGCCCGACATCTATATTCAGCTCGCTACCGAGGAACGGTTCGGCTTGATCAAGTTGAATCCGCACGGCCAAGTACGGATTGCGGAGCGGGTCTCCGTCCTGCCCGTCACCGATGAAGCTATGGAGGAGATCGACCAAGTCGAAATTTTCCGGAAGCAGCTTACCGAAAGCGGGCTCTATAAGATCTGGCCCAAGGAACCGCTGCCGAAAGGCGAGTACGCGGTGATCGAATACACGCCCGGCAAGTTGAACGCCCAGTTCTGGGATTTCGCGATTCAGTAGCGGGGTATATCACCCACCTCGCTATACTGTCCGTTTGATGTTAAGGGTTCGCTTCGCACCATCCCCCACGGGTTTTCTGCACATTGGCAGTGCCCGCACCTTTATTTTCAACTGGCTTTACGCCCGGCGGCATAACGGCGCAATGATCCTGCGGATCGATGACACGGACGTCGAACGCAATACGCAGGCTTCGCTCGATTCCATATTTGAAGGGCTGAACTATCTCAATCTGGGCTGGGACGAACAGTACCGCCAGTCCGAGCGCCTGGCTCTCCATCGCGAGACTGCGGAACGCATCCGTACTTTGGGCCATGCGTATCGCGACTTCACGCCGGCCGGGCAGGAAAAGGACAGCCAGTCTGAAGAGGAGGGGCAGCGATGGCTTTTTGACCCCGCGATGCGCGAGCTTGCGCCGGAAGAATCCGACCGGCGCGCCGATGCAGGTGAGCCGTTCGTGTTGCGTTTCCGCGTTCCCCGCGAGATCACGTCCGGCAAAGCGCGCGACATTCGCTTCCACGATCTGGTTTACGGCCCCCAATCTAAATCCACCGCGGACATCGAAGACTTCGCCCTCCTCCGCAGCGATGGCATGCCCACGTACCATCTGGCGAGCTGCGCCGACGATCTCGACCTTCGCATCAGCCATATTGTGCGCGGTCAGGACCACCTTTCGAATACTTTCAAGCACATCCTGATTTTCGAAGCCGCGGGCGGAACCCCACCGGCCTTCGCGCATTTGCCTCTTCTGATTGCTCCCGACGGCTCCAAGCTTTCGAAGCGCCGCCACGGCCCGGTCGTGAGCGTCACCACTTACCGGGATCTGGGTTTTCTCCCGCAGGCATTTATCAATTTTGTGGTCCTGCTCGGCTGGTCGCCCAAGGACAATCGCGAGCAGCTTTCGCGGCAGGAACTGCTTGACGCTTTCTCTTTCGAAGGCGTGAACCGCAGCAATGCGGTCGTGAACTTTACCGAAGAGAACCCCATCGACCCGAAGGCCGCCTGGCTGAACTCCCAGCACCTGCGCACCATGCCGATAGACGAACTGCTGCCCTACGTGGAGGCGGAACTTGCGAGCGCCGGGCTTACCATACCCGGCGATCATGCCTGGCTGAGAACCGCGGTCGACCTGATCCGCGCCCGTTTTTTCTCAATCAAGGATTTTTCCACCCGTGGTCGGGCCTACTTTTCCGACACCTTCCCCACCGATCCCGATGCACTGGAAAGGCTGAATCAACCGGGCGCGCGCGAATCGCTTCGCGAGTTGGCCGAACGTCTAGCCGCCGCGCCGGAGTTCACCGAAGCCGGCGTCGAATCCGAACTCAGAAAGCTGGCCGCGGAGAAAGGTCTGAAGGCAGGCATACTCATCAACGGCGCGCGCGCGGCGCTCACCGGGCAATCTGTCGGCCCCAGCGCATTTCATCTCTTCACACTGCTTGGCAGGGAGCGCTCCGTCGCACGCCTCAGGGCAGTATGAATATTCTTGGAATCGGCGGATTGCCGTCCGAAGCATCGTCGGTGATTTTGCGCGACGGTACAGTTTCCGCCGCCATCGAGGAAGCCAAGATTTCGCGCCGCCGCCAAACCCGGCCTTTGCCTGACGAATCGATTGGCGAGTGTCTGCGTCTCGCCCGCCTCATTCCGGGTGACATTGACGTTGTCGCTCTGGCTCGTCCTTCGCCGGAAAGGGATTTGCCGCTCCAGCTTCGGGCACGCTTCCCGAAGAGCCGCATCGTGTTGGTGGAGCACCATGCAGCCCACGCCGCTTCAGCCTACCTCGCTTCCCCTTTCGACCACGCCACCGTTCTGACATTGGACCGTGCGGGCGACCTCCGCTGCGGCTCCCGGTGGACGGGCGAGGGCAACACTCTGACCCTGGAGACGGAATCGTTTTATCCAGATTCCCTGGGCGATATCTATGGGCGTGTCACGGAGCTGCTCGGCTTCAGCAGCCGCGCCGATGAACACAAGGTCCAGTGGCTTTCCACCTCTGGCAAACCGGTTTATCAGGATGTCTTCACGGAGATGATCGGCGGTGGGCCTGATGTCGACCGCTCATTCTTTGACGCTGGAAACCTGGCCGGCGGCGGGTTCAGCGCGAAGTTTCTTGATCGGGTAGACCGCAAAGACAGAGCTTCCATAGCCGCCAGTTTGCAAGCCGCGGTCACGGAAGCGGTGCTGGCGCTTGCGGGCTCCGGAACCAATCTCTGTGCCGCCGGCGGCCTTTTCTTCAACGCGCTATTGGTCTCCGCACTGGAACACTCGGGCCGGTTTCAGAACGTGTTCGTTCAGCCCGCCGCGGGGAATTCCGGAACCGCGCTGGGCGCTGCGCTATGGGCGCTGGGCGCGCACGCAGACGCCGGAAACTACTGCCTGGGTCCCAGCTTCGGCGCTGAAGAAATCAAGAAGGTGCTTGAAAACTGCAAGCTCCGCTTTCGCTACCTGCAAACCACGGATGAGATGATCGCCGCCGCGCTCGATGCCCTGGCGGAAAATAAAATTCTTGCCTGGATGCAGGGCCGGATGGAGTTTGGTCCCCGGGCGCTTGGGAATCGCAGCATTCTGGCCTCCCCGCTGGACCCGTACTCGACCGAAAATCTGAACGCGTATATCAAGCACCGTGAAGGCTTCCGCAAGTTCGCGGCTTCCGTACCGGCTGAATACGCGGATGAGTACTTCGAGGCAGGTCCGAATGCGCGGCATCTTGCCACTGTCGGGAAGGTTCGTCCGGAACACCGCGGCGCTTTCGAAGCCGCACTGCTGGGCCACAACCAGATTCGCGTCCATGTGGTCGAAAAGAACGACAATCCGCTGTATTGGAAATTGCTTCACGAAGCCGGCCGCCGCACCCGCTTGCCGGTTCTGTACAACACGTCGTTCAATCTGTTCGGCGAACCGCTGGTATGCACCCCAAGAGACGCTGTTCGCAGTTTCTACTCCTCCGGCGTGGACGCCATGCTGGTCGGGAACTTCTTTCTTCAAAAATGACGGCGCGGCGGTGAGACGATAACACGATGGCAGGACGTTATCCGACCTTTGACCGGTCTCGCCTTTTAATCAA
>JALYXI010000091.1 GCA_030947245.1 Acidobacteriota bacterium | reverse complement strand
GAAACGCTCGGCAAACTTCAGAAGGTGCGAACCGACGTCGAGAAGTTTATCTCTTCAGCCGTAAACATGGTTTTCACGACCCTGATTGGCCTGATCTTCGTGATGTTCTATGCCTTCAGCGTCCACTGGGCCATCGCGCCCGCTTACCTGTTAACGGTTCCCCTGCTGGGCGGCCTCAGCTCCGTTCTCAGCCGCAAGATCAAAGCCGTTCAAAAGGTGATCGTTCAGGAAACCACAGCGCTCGCCGGCGCCACGACGGAATCGCTCCGCAATATCGAGTTGGTCAAAAGCCTCGGCCTGGCTCAGCAGGAAATCGCGCGCCTGAACTCGACGACGGCGAAAATCCTCAAGTTGGAACTCAAGAAGGTGCGCTATCTTCGCAGCCTCAGCTTCATCCAGGGCACATGCGTGAATCTACTGCGCACCTCCATTCTGTTCCTGATGCTGTATCTGATCTTCACGCAGCGCATCACGGTCGGGCAGTTCTTCTCTCTATTCATCTATTCGTTTTTCATCTTCGGGCCTCTCCAGGAATTAGGCGCGGTCATCAACACCTACCGGGAAACCGAAGTCTCGCTCGAAAACTTCAAAGCGATCCTGAACATTCCTCCGGAGCCTCGCCCCGAGAACCCGGTCCCGGTCGGCACGCTCGACTCGCTACGCTTTTCTCACGTCTCTTTCCAACATCAGTCCGCTTCCTCGCCAGCGCTTTCGGACATCGACTTTCATGTGACCCGTGGCGAAACGATCGCCTTCGTCGGACCATCCGGAGCCGGGAAGACCACTCTTGTGAAACTTCTGGTCGGCCTGTACCGCCCGCAATCCGGCCACATTTACTACAACGAAACTCCGGAAGATCAGATCGCCATCGAGACTCTGCGGGAACGCATCGGCTTCGTCACTCAGGACGCTCAGCTTTTCTCCGGCTCCATCCGCGAGAATCTGTTATTCGTTCAACCGAACGCAACCGATTCCGAGTGCCTCGATGTCCTTCACCAAGCCGCCGCGCAGGGCCTGCTTGCCCGTGCCGACCGCGGCCTCGACACGGTCATCGGCGAAGGCGGAGTGAAAGTCTCGGGAGGAGAAAAGCAGCGCCTGTCGATTGCCCGCGCCCTACTCCGCCGTCCGCAACTGCTCGTGTTCGATGAAGCGACTTCTTCGCTCGACTCTCTCACCGAAGAAGAGATCAGCCAAACCATTCGCAGCGTTGCCGCAACCCGCGATGCGATCACCATTCTGATCGCTCACCGTCTCTCCACGGTTCTCCACGCCGATTGCATTTACGTCCTGGAACGAGGCCGCATCGTGGAGTTCGGCCGCCACGCCGATCTGGTGGCCCGCAAAGGCCTGTATTACGCCATGTGGAGACAACAGGCCGGTGAAGAATCAGCCCGGACGGGCAAAGCACCGGAGCAGAAGGTCCTTGCACTCCAAACGAAAGTTTAGTAGACCAATTCAGAAGTTCGCCAACGATGTCGGAGAGCCAGCACCTCAAACGCAGGCCAGTCTATCAATTGAGGCGTTATACGTCCTTGTTGCGGAGGCAACCAGCTCAACGCTGGCCGACTTTCGGCGATCGGACGCGCACACGGACGATACCGCAACGACTTTTCCGGTCTAACTGGCTAACTGGGGCGACAACGTCCGGATTGCGACGAGCCGCTCGCTAACCGTAAACGCCACCGCATTACTGAGATCCCTTTCGTTCCTCCGTGCATGACAAGCCAGTGGCCTTTCGTGTAAGGTGCTACGTAGATCTCGAAAAAAAGTGGAGCGACGATGAGAATGGAATTGCTGCGATTCAACGGCGCTGTCGAGCGGGATCCCGCTATCGATGCGTGATGAAAGAGCATGCAGGTGAATTGGGAGCCATCGCGCATCAGTGGTTTGAGGTCATGCGAAAATGCGGGGACGAAGTACGGGAGCTTTTGCATGACGGCTGCCCGGTTGCATGTTTGGGGAGATGCGCCCTTCGGCTACGTCAAATATATTCAATTTCGCACGTAAACAAGGGGTTCTTTCACGGCGGGACGCTGCTGATGAACCGCCAAATGTCGCATACAGATCGTGGGCGGATCACGCGCGATAGGGAAGTTTCGCGTTATGAGCCGGCAGTTCTTCAGGACAATGTGGATCATATGCGCCTCTTCCGATACGCCTAATTGTCAACCGTATCGAGCAATTCAGTGTGATGGGTGAGGTGCTTGAGCGCCCACGGTTGTATGTTGTACGGAAACTGAAGCCGGACGCCAATGGCCGAAGACCGGTACAGTATCTGCTTCGCCACAAGGCCGCCGATTACCCCGTCTCCCACTGGGAAGTAAGCGGTTTGGTTCTCTCCAGAAACGTACTCGCTAAGCACGCGTTTCTCGTCCGTCGAAAGTGAATCGAGTGCCTTGATGAGGCGCCTTTCATTTAGTCTCCACGTGATCCTCTTACTGAACCATGCAAACACGCTTACCAGCAGCATGGTTGCACAAACGAGCGTTCCCACTCCGATGAAAGGGCGATAACAGTCTCGGAATTCGGTGACGCCAAACTGGCTCAACAAGGATGCTGAAGCAAACAGCATGAACATGCCGCCAACAAGCAGAGCAAGAAAATAGCGTGCCGGCAATTTTGCCACGGCAATCCACTTTCCGACGTCAACAGTCATAAGGCCTCAATTCAGGATAGGTTATGTCTCTTCAATCGAAAGCGCTGGAGGTTAGAGCGTCCGGGGCAATAGGCGTCAATACGTAGAAATGTATTCACCACCTCCGAGATGCGCTCCGTCAGGATTGATCCCGAATCACGCGCGATCCGGAAGTTGATGCTTCTTTTCTCAGGTCCGCTGTGACGGCGATACTTACCGCCCACTCGGATGTATCGTCGCCTTTCCAAAGATGACGCTGATGGACTGTCGGTTCGCCCACGAGGTTATCGGAATCACGGAGCGTTAAAGCGCTCTCATAGTGCGGCAGAGTGATACAATCGCCATCGTCAGTTGTCGTTAAGCTCTACCCCTCCTATGAAAGCTCTTCGTGCCTCCACTATGGTTGCTTGCTGGTCCGTTGCGGCTTTCGCGCAGTCTCCCGAGCAGATAGAATACTTCGAAAAGAATGTTCGTCCGGTTTTGGTTCCTGCCAGCCTTGCCACAACCTGAAATGAAGAGTTCGGGCCTCGATCTTTCGACTGCCTTGGTTTTCTTTCCGGTGAACACAAGTTCTTTGCGCTTCAAACGAAAGCTTAGTAGCCCAAAATGACTCTTTTAATGGTTACGATTTGAGAGGTGAAGGTAAGAGAGCTGGTGCAGTTGCTGGAATCAAGTGGCTGGCAATTGAGAAGGACCAGGGGCAGCCATCGCCAATTCCGGCATCCCGAAAAACGGCTGGTCGTTACTGTGCCTGGCCAGCTCGGCAAAGACGTACCATTGGGGACTTTGAAGGCGATACTCCGAAGCGCTGAACTGAAACCGGACCAGGAGGATTTATGACGTATACCGTAATCTACGAAAAAGGGCCGACTTCCTGGGGTGCATACGTGCCCGACCTTCCGGGCGTCATAAGTGTCGGCGATTCGCGCGAAGAGGTTGAGCACCTGATCCAGGAGGCAATCGTATTCCATTTGGAGGGGATGCGCGAAGAGGGGCTATCCATCCCAGCGCCCGCCAGTTTCGCGGGGGCGATTGAGATTGACCCTGCCGCATGAACACGTGCGCTCGGGATCGATTCAGATTACCTGCACTACTTTCGAGCGCCGAGAACCCGCAGAGCAGTCTCGATTGCTGGGTCTTTCCTGCCGCGACATCCTCGTCTGCGAACACGGGCACTTCAATGTCAGGCGGAATTCCGGTCACGTCGAACGTCTTTCCTTCAACTGTGCGGTAAACCGCGTTGGGAAGACCAAAAGTCCACCCGTTCGGGAGATGACGGTCCAGCACATCACAGAAAACGCCTTGTGTTCTCACCAATCCGCGTTACGGGCGCGCCGCGTCCAATCAGCGCTTCAATAAAGGACTCGGCGGCGCTCATCGTGATCGGGCCAGTCAGCACAGCGATTGGGCCCCTGAAACTAGGACGCGAACTTGGCCGAACCGCGATAGGCTGGCTGGGCGTCATCGGTCGCGGTCTACGGGATCGGACCGGGCTTGAACCGCATAGGCAATGTACTCCTTCGCCGCCAACCGGCTTGCGATCGCTAGCCCTAGCTCGTCTGACCCGCCGAACGAGAGGCGCATATCGATCACAAGTCCTTGAAGATTCCGATCGGAGAAGATCGAGTCCAACGCGCCTTCCAAGGCTCGCAGGTCGTTGGTCTTGGAGTATGCGCCAAACGACCGGATCCTGAGATACCCTGTCCTTCCATTAAGAGATCCGTAGTGGAGGCCCCGGTTGCAGTACATTTTGGGCCTACCCTTGAGATACGCTTGATCCAACATTGCGAACAGCGCCCGCCGTCCATGCTTATCGAACTCACTCATTCCGCTCTTCATGATTCGATCGGTGCCCGCTCGCCAAGACGGTGTGGTCGAGCGTTTCAGAGCGGGCGCCGAGACAAAAGTATGAATGTCGCCCAGCGGTCGAATCATGGCCTGAAAAATGTCAAAGAGTTGCCGGGGAGTTGTGTCAGGACCTATTTCTGACCGATATTTTGTCACGACTGTCTCCCAATCGGTGTGCCTACGCTCAAACGAGATATATTGCTCGGCCCATGTTTTTGTGAAAACTTCAAAGTTGCTGAGAGGCGTATTCGCCGAAGTTTGGTTGCAAACGGCGGGCAGGCTCTCGATCCGATCGATTCGGATATCCGGTACCGTTTCTTGCTGGTGCATTACCTTGTGGTCATCGGTTCCGCCAGTACGAACGAAAATACTCCGTCGTCCCTGGATTTGAAGGTAGCCTCCCGTCCGGTTGTCAGAGTGCGTTGCCGTTGGGCAGACAGACCAGGAACACACGTCGTCGTTGTGACCTCAAACGCATTCAATGCCGCTCCCTTGATTTCAAATACATAGCCGTATCCCTCACTCCTCCAGAAGCCGTCGAGCGACTTTGGCGAGGCCGCCGAAGTCGCAAGAAGGCAGCAAGATAACACCGTGAGCCGCGTGACTTGCACCACTTGAAACGGCAAAGCCAGACCTCGGAGCGTCACTCGCATCGCTCAAGTTGACCCGCGGTGAGGCATCGTGCAGCACAGCAGAGTGATATGGTTTATGGCAGTTATCGCTAAAGTCTTCCTTTATATGAAAGCTCTTGGTACCTTCGCTATCTTGCTTTCTGGTCCGCAGCGGCTCTCGCTCAGTCTCCCGAACAGATCGAATACTTCGAAAAGAATGTTCGCCCGGTTTTGGTTCAGAACTGCCAGCCTTGCCACAACCTGAAAATGAAGAGTTCGGGCCTCGATCTTTCGACGGCATCTGGTTTTCTTTTAGGCGGAGCAGGCGGTGCGCTGGTTGCGAAAGATCATCCGGAGAGCAGCCGTCTTCTTCAGGTGGTCGGCTATGAAGATCGGTGAAGATGCCGTGTCCTGGAACGAGGCCGCATCGTGGAGTTCGGCCGCCACGCCGATCTGGTGGCCCGCAAAGGCCTGTATTACGCCATGTGGAGGCAACAGGCCGGTGAAGAATCAGCCCGGACGGGCAAAGGGCCTGAGCAGAAGGTCCTTGCACTCCAAACGAAAGTTTAGTGTGGCCGCGTAAAAACTCGCGGCGGGACTGAAGCCACCTTCTGTCCGGTGGTGGCGCTATTCGTAATCAAAGCGAAAGTGCCAAGCAAAAAACTTATTGTCAGTAGGAATAACTACCTGTATAGTAGTAACGCATGGCCTCACCTCGTTTATCGAAACTGGAAATGCAAATTATGGAGGCGCTCTGGAGCCGGGGCGCGCTCCCCATTCGGGAAATTCAAGAGACGTTTCCGGCTGAAGATCGTCCTGCTTACACCACTGT
>JALYXI010000080.1 GCA_030947245.1 Acidobacteriota bacterium | reverse complement strand
GCCTCCTTGCGGAAAATGCTCTCCGCTTCAATCTTGCCGCCCAGCTTTTGAAGAACCAGATCCGGGATATTCGGAGCGCCATTCAGGAAGGCAAATCCGGATGAGCCTGTTTTCCGCAATCTCCGTCAGCGCCTCAGGCATGGAAGCTCAGCGCACGCGGGCCGAACTGCTGGTCGAAAACCTCGCCAACGCGGAAACAACCCGCACTCCGGAAGGCGGTCCCTACCGCCGCAAGGACGCGGTGTTCGAAACGCAACAGCCTGAGCTTCCCTTTCAATCCATCTTCGAATCGCAGCTCCAAAATAATTCCGTAGGCGTAGCCGTTTCCGAAATCACGGTCGATACGCGCGAACCGGAAAAGCGTTACCAACCCGGGCACCCCGATGCCGATAAGGATGGATACGTGGCCATGCCCCGCGTGAATCCCGCCGAAGATATGGTGGATTTGATTGGCGCTTCGCGAACCTTTCAAGCCAACGTCGCGGCAATTTCCGCGGTCAAAGATATGATCCAACGTTCTATCGATCTGTTCCGCTAACCCAATGATCGCGCCCATCGCTCCCTTCGTCCCGCCGATTGCAACCGCCGCACCGGCAATGGCCACCGCCGTCGCGCCTTCGGATTTCAAAGACCTCCTTTCCAGCTCCATTGCCGCCGTGGAAGGAAAGCAACATACCGCGAAAACCGCGGTCAACGGGTTCTTGAGTGGCGAAACGGACGAGCTCCATTCGGCCGCTCTCGCCGGGCAGCGGGCCGAACTCTCTCTCGAACTCTTTCTTCAGGTGAGAAACAAGGTGGTTCAGGCATACCAGGAAATCATGCGGATGCAGATGTAAATGGGATCGCTCGCCCAGATCAAAAAGATCATCGCGGCGCTCTCGGTTCGTCAGCGGATTGTGATTGTGGCCGCGGCCATTCTGGCTGTCGCTGCTACTCTCTCCCTTTCGCGCTGGAGCAAGGAATCGGATTTCAAGCCGCTGTACACCGGCCTGGCGCCTGAAGACGCCGGCGCTGTCGTCCAGAAGCTGAAAGAATCGGGCGCGGAATTTCGCCTGAGCGAGAACGGAACAACGGTTCTTGCGCCCTCGGCCCGCGTAGCCGAATTGCGCCTGGAGATGGCTTCCGCAGGGCTCCCCAAGAGCGGTCGAATCGGCTTCGAGCTCTTTGATAAGACCAACTTCGGCGCTACCGAATTCGCGGAACATGTAAACTACCGGCGAGCGTTGGAAGGTGAACTGGAGCGCTCAATCATCTCGCTTTCCGCCGTCGAGCAAGCGCGCGTTCACCTTACGTTCCCAAAAGACTCGGTGTTCCTCGAATCCCGTCAGCCCGGCAAAGCCAGCGCGGTCCTCCGCCTCAGGCCTGGCGCTCGCCTCTCACCCCAGAACGCCGCGGCTTTGACCAACCTCATCGCCAGCGCGGTGGAAGGCCTCACTCCGGAGGGCGTCACCCTTCTGGACACGCGCGGCAATCTTCTCAGCCTCCCCAAACGGCCCGGCGACCCCGATTCCCCCCAGCCCTCCGAAGCCACCATCGAGTACCGCCAGAAGCTGGAAAACGACCTGATTGCCAAGGTGAATGGAACCCTGGAACCTCTTCTCGGCGCCGGCAAGTTCCGAACCGCTGCTTCCATCGATTGTGATTTCACCAGTGGCGAACAAAGCGAAGAAACTCTGGATCCGAATAAGTCCGTGATGCTCACGTCGCAGAAGACGGAAGACGCCTCCACCTCCGCCACCGCTTCCGGCCAGCCCGGCACCGCTTCCAACCTCCCCCGTCCACCCGGCCGGTCCGGAGGAAGTGGGGGCGGCATTTCCCGCAAGACCGAAAACGTAACCTACCAAACCAGCCGCACGGTCCGGCACACCCGGCTTCCTCAGGGCATTGTGAAGCGAATCTCCCTCTCCGTATTGGTGGATAACGAACTGAAATGGGAAGGGGCGGGTAAGCGCCAAAAACGCTTACTGGTTCCCCCTACCCCTGAAAAATTGAAATCCATTCGCGAACTGGTTGCGGGAATCGCGGGTCTGAACACCGAACGCGGCGACGCCCTGGTCATCGAATCGCTCCCGTTCGACTCCACGTCGAACTCCGAACCTCCCACAGAACCGGCGCCTTCCACGCCGGCGCTCGACCCGCGGGTTCCGAAGTGGCTTGCGCCGCTGATCGCGGACCCGCGTTCCATGACGATCGCCATTGCCGCGGGCGCCGCTCTCGCCCTGCTTGGCGCAACGCTCCTGTTTCTACTGCTGCGCACCACAAAGAAGAAGAAAGTTCAAATCCAAACAGCACTTCCCGCCACACCGGATCCGGCCGCCGCCACGCTCGCCGCTGCGGCAAAGCCGGAAACGCGGCTGCCGGCCCAGGAGGAAGCGAGGCAGCAGTTGGAAGAGGCGAGCCGGTTCAAACTCCCGGCCGTTACCACCCAGAAAACTGAAGCTCTGGTAAAAAATCTTCGCGAGGCGGTTCAGAAAGATAGCACGGGTACGACGAATGTCCTCCGCACTTGGCTCAATGAAACCACCGGAGCGGTCGCGCATTGAGTGCAACTACAATCCTGCCCCAGGAAGTGCTTTCCGGACCGCGCCGCGCGGCAATTCTCTTGATCGTACTCGGCGAACAGGCCAGCGCCGGTATTGTCAAAAGCCTTACTGAGGATGAAGTCCAACAGGTGAGCCGTGAAATCGCCTGCGTCGAATCCATCTCTCCGAGTCAGGCCGAAACCGTCCTTGAGGAATTTCACCAGATGGTGACCGGCCGCGAATACCTCATGAGGGGCGGCCTGGACTACGCGCAAAAAATGCTCAACAGCGCTTTCGGCGCTGAAGCGGCAAAAAAGATTTACGACCGTTTGATCAAGGTACTGGGCACGGATGTCGCCAGCTTCGACGTGCTGCACAAGGCCGACCCGCAAAAGCTTGCCAAATTCATTCACAGCGAGCACCCGCAAACTATCGCGCTGATCCTGTCGCACCTCAGTTCCGTTCAGGCCGCCGCACTGCTCGTTTCCCTGCCTTCCGGAATGCGTTCGGATGTCGCCCTTCGCATGGCGAACCTGGACCAGATTTCGCCCGAGATCATCTCGAAAATCGCTGCAATCATCGGACAGAAGCTCTCCGCTCTGGGCGAGTCCAGCGGGGAATCCTATGGAGGAGTCCGTGCGGTCTCGGAAATGTTCAACCGGCTGGACGGCAAGATCAGCAAAGACATCCTCGACAACATTGAGGAGCAGGATGCCGGCCTGGTCGAAACCATTCGCCAACTCATGTTCGTCTTCGAAGATGTGCAGAAGCTGGACGCAATTGCTATGAAGGAGATCATCGCCCGCATTGACCGCAAAAACCTGACGGTCGCGCTCAAAGGCACCAGCGAGCCGCTCCGGAGTCATTTCATCGGCGGCATGTCCTCTCGCGCCGGTGAAATGCTGAAAGAAGACATGGAAGCCATGGGTCCCGTGAAGATCAGGGACGTCGAAACGGCTCAACAGCAGATCATTGCGCTTGTCCGCCAATTGGAAACCGAGGGAGTGATCAACTTGACCGGAGCGGCCGGAGATCAGTATGTCGTCTAAGGTCCTCCTGCCGGACCAGCAGCGGAAGATTCAGCCGGTAATCTGGAAGAGTTCCGGCCAAACTCGCATCCGCGCCAGCGACACGCCCACAGAGGCCTCGTCGCCTGAATCCGCTCATGCGCAGGATTTCGAAGCCGCCGGTCTCCGAGTTCATCTGGCCCAGGTGGAACAGGCATCCAGGCAAGCAGTTCAAGAAGCTCGCGAACAGGGACTTGCGGAGGGAGAGAGGCTCGGCAAACAACAGGGGGAGGCGGCCCTCCAACCGCTGCTGACCCGCGCGGCGCAGGCGATTGCAGAGCTTGCCGGGCTTCGTCCCCGCCTTCGGGAAGAAGCGGAATCCGACGTGATTCAGCTCTCGCTCGCCATCGCCCGCCGCATCCTTCACCGCGAACTCTCAATCGACCCCACTGCGATGCAAGCCCTGGCGCGCGTCGCGCTGGACCGCCTCGCCCGCCAGGAAATCTATCGTGTCCGCATCCATCCCTCCCAGGCGGACGCCCTGCGAACCGCGCTCTCTCAGCGTGCCCAGGAGATAGAAATCGTCGCCGATCCCCGTCAGGATCCGGGTGCTCTCCTGTTCGAAACCAATCGCGGCAAAATGGACGCATCCGTTTGCGCCCAATTCGAAGAAATCGAGCGCGGACTTACCGACCGGGTAAATCAAAGATGACCGCCTGCCCGCCTCTCGATTTCGGCCCTTACCACTTGGACCTCGCGCGCCTGGATCCCTTCCAGTCCGCCGGAGAAGTGGTGCAACTCGTCGGTCTCCTGATCGAATCCGCAGGCCCTTCCACCGCCATCGGCGATTTCTGCTGCATCCGCACGGAGGAGGGCCGTTTCATCCGCACACAGGTCATCGGCTTCCGCAACGGTCATGTGCTCTCCATGCCGCTCGAAGACACGGACGGCTTGCGCCTGGGTGACTGTATTTACGCACGCCCCAACGATGCCACGGTGTGTGTGGGCCCGCACCTCCTAGGCCGCGTGCTCGATGGTTTCGGCAATCCCATCGATCCCGGGCCGCGCTTCCCGCCCGGCGAAAGCTACCGTCTCTATCAGGCTCCGCAGAATCCTCTCGACCGCGCCCACATCACGAAACCTCTGATCACCGGCATCCGCGCGATCGATGGCTTGCTGCCATGCGGCCAGGGCCAGCGCGTCGGCATTTTCGGCGGTTCCGGCGTCGGAAAAAGCACGCTGCTCGGCGCGATGGCCCGCAACAGTTCGGCCGACGTCAGCGTCGTCGCGCTAATTGGCGAACGCAACCGGGAAGTCCGCGCCTTCCTCGAGCACGAGCTGGGTCCCGAGGGCCGCAAGAAGTCCGTCGTGATTGCCGCCACCTCAGACCGGCCCGCACCTCTCCGCGTCCGCGCCTGTTTCGTCGCTCTCGCAGTTGCGGAATACTTCCGGGATCAGGGCGCCAATGTCCTGCTGGTAATGGATTCGGTGACGCGCCTCGCGATGGCGCAACGGGAAATCGGCCTTGCCGCCGGGGAGCCGCCCAGCCAGAAAGGTTACACGCCTTCCGTATTCAACCTGCTCCCCAAGATTTGCGAACGCGCCGGCAACTTCGCCCGCGGTTCCATCACCGGCTTCTTCACCGTCCTAGTCGAAGGCGACGATTTCAACGAGCCAATATGCGACGCCGTGCGCGCCATCCTCGATGGCCATATCACTCTATGCCGGCAACTCGGCGCCGCCGGACATTACCCCGCCATCCAGATCCTTGATTCGGTCAGCCGCCTGCAATCGCAAATCGCCAACCCGGAGCAGCGCCAGAGCGCGCAGAAAATCCGGGAGGCTCTCGCCCAATACCGCCAGGCCGAAGACCTAATCCAACTCGGAGCCTACGTCTCCGGCACGAACCCGCGTTTAGACGCAAGCATCCGTCTTCGCGACCCTATGATCCGCTATCTGCGCCAGGAAGGCGGCGCCGTCTCATCGATTGCGGACACTCTTTCCGCGCTCTCCAATCTTGCTCACCAGCTTCCCTGACGCATGAAAGCATTCCGCTTCCCGCTCGACAGCGCGCTCCGGTGGCGCCGCTCGCAATGCGATTTGGAGCGCGCCGCCGTTCAGCGGCTTCTCCAGCAACGCGCTCAGCTTGCGGAAGCTCACGCGCAATCGGTCGCCGAACGGACGCGAAGCAGCGAAGCCATCTTATTGCAGCCATCCGAATTCGAAACCCTTTCCGGCTTTCACGCGCGCGTGGACCGGGCGAAAGCCGTCCTCCATTCCCGCCAAAACGAGCTGGAACCGAGAATCGCCGCACAGGTCCGGCGCGCGATGGAAGCGCAACGCAAAGTGAAGTTGATGGAACGCCTGAAGCAAAGGCGGGTGGACCAATGGACGCAATCGAGCAACGCGGAAGACGAAGCCTTCGCCACGGAAGCCTGGCTGTCGCGAATGGGCAGATGATTGGTTGAACAACGAAAAGATTTACGCCGCGGAAAGAGGAAGAGCAATCTCCTTCACACCACAAGTGCATAGGGTAGCCACTCCGTTTTAGGAGTTAACATCAGGCGATCGTTGCTCCCCATAGGTATAAGAGTCAATCAACGATTTTAGATCGAAAAGCAAGATTGGCTTGTTCGTCGCAAATTGCCGTGCCTGTGTCGAAAAAGAACTGGTTGTCGCGAAAATACCCCTGCCAATTCCACTGTTCAGAAGAGCGCCATAGAACTCCCTGACCAGTGGTTCCCCAACGGTATCTCACCATCGCTTACATTGAACGGCTGCTTGGTCTGAACCGCGCGAAATAACGAGATCTATTCCATGGTCGCCGGAGGCAGGTGTGGTTGAAACTTGAAAACCCTGCTGCTGAAACAATGACGCGGTCCATTGCTCAAATTCTATTCCGGTCATGCTCCTCAACCGCGCGATGAGAGACGAATGCGTTTGCGTTCTTGTAATTCCCATCAGATCGAAAGCTGAACTCACATCTTCGGCGCAAACGAAGCTTTGCTGCGTGTATTCCGCAAGCCGTGACAAAAGCATAATTGCGCGTCCCGGCTTCCCTTCACCGTAGCGGGCGAGAATTTCCATTCCTTCAACATCCAGCGCCAAACCGTTCCCGCCCGCGAGTAGCGCGACTATTTTGTTAAATTCCTGCTCTGAGTACTCGGACAGATAGTCTACAGTCAGCCTGTCCCGAAGAGGCGTAGGCACTGTTCCTGCCGCAAGCGATGTTCCGATGAAGGTAAACTGTTGAACGGGAATTCGCATGGTCCTTGCCCCCGGTCCGGTTCCGATCAAGAGGTCGACAGTATAAGAATTCAGGCATTCAGATAAAAGATGGATTGCTTCCGGAGACGCCAGATCAACGCGATCCACAATTAGATAAGATCCAACCTCCAGATTGAGAACAGTTCCTGACAGATCCAAGCGCTTCTGTAAGTCTCCTCCATGCACAATCACATATGATGCGGATAACCGCTCGGCTACACTGATCGCAAATGTTTTTTTCCCAATGTCCTCAGGACCACAAAACAACATATTCGGCATACGCCAACCTTTAGCCCTTGCTGCATGGACACGCTGAGCGAGAACTTGCTTCAGGCGGTCTTGGCCAATAATCACCACTTTGACCGGACTCTGCGAGAGAGGAGGAGAGTCGCTTATAGGCCGGGTCTCTTCAGCTTTTGGAATGGGCTCTGCATATAACGATTGATCTTCCGTTTGGAGCACGACCTCCTGGCTCTCAATATTCTCGGGGACTGCGCTCGGAGATGTTATTACATCTGCTGTCTGAAGTCCGTTTTGCGTTATGCGTGGTGAAGATTGACCAGCCGTGTTGTGTTCCAGCGAGGCAGACTGGTCAACATTTTCACGGAAGCGAAAAAGGCGCGAAATCAATCCCATATACTAATAAGAGCACTTAGGATAGCGCTGCAGCCGATTCCATGGACTCGTCGAAGGGCAAACAGCTTGACGAACGGCGGAACTAACGCGAGCGTCTCTGTGAACGCGCCCTCGAAGCGCAAAGTGAAGCTGATAGAACGCCTGCGGCAAACGCGAATGGATCAATGGACGCAATCGCGCAACGCGGAAGGCGAAGCCTCCGCAATGAAGCCTGGCTGTCCCGATTGGGAAATGATCGGTTGAACAACGAAAGCTTTGCGCAGCAGGAAAAGAGGAAGATTCGATCTCCTCTCAAGGTGTCTTCAAGGTAGGATTGTGCCTCGAAGCCGGACTGAGCGAGCAATCCGCTACGGAGTCATTGCAGCGCCGTACAATGAGCCTATGGAAGAGCTCGTGTTTCAGGTGACACAGGAATTCGACGCGGGATACGCGGCTGAATGCCTGACCGAGAACATTTTCACGCAAGGTGACTCATGGGACGAGTTGCGAAGCAACGTGTTGGAGGCGGTAAACGCCTATTTCTTCGACCGCGTGGTTCCGTCTCGCGTTCGCCTGCATCTTGTGCGAGACGAGGTCCTGTCGGTTGCTTGAAGATTCCAAGGAATCTCTCGGGACAGCAACTCGCCGATGCGCTCTGCCGGCGGTGGCTGTACGCCCGAGTCCATCAAGTTGGAAGCCATATAATCGTGGAAACCGCTGAACCCTCACACCAGCGCCTTGCGATTCCGGCTCACGCTTCTCTCAGGGTGGGAACGCTGAACTCAATACTGCGGGCAGTTTTAAAACATAAAGGCATCTCGCGCGATGTTCTTCTTGAGACATTATAAGAACAGCCGTGTAGGGAGCACACCCATGCCATACCGCCAACCAACGTCCGGTACGAATGCAGTCCGTTGCGCCCCTTCATCATGATCGCGGCCCGGGTTGTGGCTTCGAAATTCGAACCGGCACGCGCGTCTGGGACAAACCTTGGCAGCCATATACCGGGACCATCGGCCAGAGCCTAAACGACATCAGAACAGGCCCGATTTATAATGTTTTTTTTAGGAACTGCCGATGGATAAGTTGACAAAGACGGAGCGGAGCCTTCTCATGTCGCGCGTCCGGAGTAAGGATAGCAGGCCCGAACTGATCGTCAGAAGCATGGTTCACCGGATGGGCTTCCGCTATCGCCTCCACGCCAGCACACTTCCCGGCTCGCCCGATCTCGTCTTTGCAGGGCGCAAGAAAATCGTCTTTGTTCACGGCTGCTTTTGGCACGGACACTCCTGCCGCGCAGGCCGGAATAGACCCGAATCGAACCAAGGATATTGGGATATCAAACTGAAGCGGAATATGCGGCGGGACAGGGCGAGCTCCGATAAATTGCGGCACGCGGGTTGGAGTGTTCTCCGGGTATGGGAATGCCAAACCCGGGCAAAACAAAAAGATTGGCTCGCCCATCGCCTTGGGTCATTTTTGAGAATGAAATGACCGGGAGACGGCCTGGGTTCTACGAATTCTTCGCGGGGGGAGGCATGGCCCGGTTGGGCCTTGGTGACGATTGGGAATGCCTCTTCGCGAATGAATGGTCCGCAAAGAAGGCCTGTTCCTACCGTGCGAACTTCTCTCCGGCTTCTGAACTGCATGTGGAGGATATCTGGAAACTCTCCGTGTCAGACCTGCCGGGGCGGCCCGACCTTGCATGGGCGTCTTTTCCTTGCCAGGATTTATCACTCGCCGGAAACGGCGCGGGTCTGGGCGGAACGCGGAGTGGCACGCTCATCAAGTTCTGGGATCTCATGCGGGAGCTGGCGGCTGCGGGCCGAAAAGTCCCAATCATCGCGCTTGAAAATGTGATTGGCGCCTTGACCTCAAATGATGGGCGCGATTTCAAGGCGATGGCAGAGCTCGCCGCTGACGCCGGGTACCGCTTCGGCGCGCTGGTGATCGACGCCGCTCAATTTGTCCCGCAATCACGCCCGCGATTGTTTTTCATTGCAGTCAGCGAAGGAACAAATATACCCACCGATTGTGAGTGGAAGCAGTCTACGAATGGATTGTTTAACGCACGTCTTAAAACAGCGGCAGCCAGGCTGAGCCCGGAGCTTCAAGAGCGCTGGATCTGGTGGGACTTGCCTCGATTTCCCCGGACAAATAGCAGCCTCGACGGCATAATCGAGTTCGGCAACCAGGAACTACCATGGCACACGGGAGAAGAAACCCATCGACTGCTCGAAATGATGTCAGCAGTCAACGCGGCAAAGGTTCGTAAAGCCCAGGCTTACGGAAAACGCATCATTGGTACGGTCTACAAGCGCGTTCGAATAGAGAATGGTGTCAAAGTTCAGCGTGCGGAAGCTCGTTTCGATCAAGTCAGCGGATGTCTTCGCACACCGACTGGTGGCTCCAGCCGGCAAACAATCCTGGTAGTCCATGGCTCCTCAATTTGCTCCCGTCTCATGACCCCACGGGAAGCCGCCAGGCTGATGGGAATCCCCGATTCGTATCGCTTGCCTGAGCGCTACAACGACGGCTATCATCTCGCGGGTGACGGAGTAGTTGTTCCCGTCGTTCGATTCCTGGCCACTCATATCCTGGAGCGGTTGGTTGCGGCGGGAGTCAAGTCCGGACTGGAAGCTGCCTGAAAGATGGCAAACAACTACCGGCAGGAGCTAATCAAGTTTACTGCGGCTCAGTCTTTTCGCGGAAAAGGCGCCCTGTCGGTCGCCCTAGTTATTACGCAACATGCAAAGAAAATGGGATTTCCGCTGAATTCCGGGAACTTGGTTACGGACGGCGGCGGTCAGGTCTTGGGCCTTGGCAAGGGCGCCGTGCAATCGATTCTCAATCGGCACGGCATCTCCCGTATCCTGGCGTCCGAAGGGGGTAGGACGTCACGCGGCAGTCTGAACAACATGCGGGAGTATGTTGCCTTTCTGAATGGTTTGGCGCGAAGCGGGAACGTTGACTTCCAAGCGATTGAGGAATTTTGGATCGAGCGCGTCCATGAGTTCTTTGCGGGAAAACCATTCAAGATCAAGCTCGACTCTTCACGAGGTTTGCGAGCAGTCGTGGCGGACGTAATTGCTCAGGCCGTGGATCGCCAGAAGACGGCGCCCGGCATGTACTATGCAGGCGCAGTGCTTCAGCATCTGGTGGGCGCGAAACTCGATTGTACCCTCGGCAAAGGGCGGTTTGAGCACAACAGCTTTTCCACGGCGGACGCACCCGGCGGCCGGCACGGGGATTTCTTGCTGGGCGATGTCGCAATACATGTAACGACTTCACCTGGAGAAGCTGTTATTGGACGGTGCAATGAGAACCTGAACGATGGGTACCGGCCGATTCTGGTGACGCTACAGCGCGGCCTGACAGTCGCTGAAGGTTTAGCGAATAATGCAGGTCTGGGCGACCGTATCGATATTTTCGAGATCGAGCAATTCGTCGCTCTTAACGTTTACGAGCTGGGCAAATTCGGCGCTGATGGCCGCAAGACAGCCGTCGGGAATATAGTAGACCGTTATAACGAAATCGTTGAAGAGTTCGAGACCGATCCAAGCCTGAAGATCGAATTGCGCCGATGAATGCCAGCCACGCTGTGCGAAATTCGGCGGTTCGGCAGCCGCGCTCTGCCAAAATAAAACTTGTTCACCATTGGCCATTCCACTCTTCCCGTTGAGGACTTTATCGCCACACTCCATAATCACGGGGCCACCTGGATCGCCGATGTGCGTACGATTCCCCGCTCGCGCCATAACTCGCAGTTCAACCGCGACATATTGCCGATCACGCTCCAGGCGGCTGGAATCGGATACACCTGGATCTCCGCGCTGGGCGGCTTGCGACGCGCAAAACCGGATTCACTCAACGCAGGATGGCGCAATCTAAGCTTTCGCGGGTACGCCGACTACATGCAAACTGCCGATTTCCAGGCGGGCTTGGCGGAACTCCTCACAATCGCCGGCGCACCGGCCGTCACCCTCATGTGCGCGGAAGCTGTACCCTGGCGGTGCCACCGCTCTCTGATTGCCGATGCGCTCTTAGTCCGCGGCCTCCCGGTCGAGCACATCATGGGGCCGGGCACGCGCAACCCGCACAAGCTGACACCCTGGGCGCGTGTAGAGGGAATGGCAATTACTTATCCCTTGGTAGTGCCCTAGCTGAGTCGTTGCCCCTACTGCCTGATACCGCGCTTCACCGGCGCCTGGAAACCCTTCGACGCGTCATCAAGGATCAGAACCCAATCGCTGCTGAGTCCTTCCGATGGCGCGACGAAGCCGTGTGCGCCTTGGTTTTGAAACTCTCCGGCTTCCGTGGAATCTCCGCTCCGAGGGTTGAACCACCGCGCCTTCACGCGCTCACCCGAAATCTTGCCCATGTTCACAGTGAACGGACGCCCTTGCGCGTCATAGATGAAGGCGTAACCGTCGCCTCGCGTGGCGCTAATGTGATCGGCGCCTTGCAGTTCGTCCTGAATGAGCGATTGATCCGGCACGCGCGACAGGATGGGCCGCGACTCGATCAACTGCCGGACATATTGCATCTCGTTCGCGCCGGGCCGATGCACCGCGTCCTGCCAATACATCAGAGGACCATTGACCGGCTTGCGGCCCGGAGCATAAAACTGCCAAACCGCGTGATTGCCGTAGGTGTGGCCGCATGCCCCGGCGAACAGATCCCAATACGCGCGTTGCCGGATGTGGGCGTCCAGGCTGTACCCGTTTATTCTCGATTGGAACGCCAACGGATGGTCTTCATAGAGAGGTTCCGCATCGATCACCGGCTTCGGAGGATCCAGTTGATAGTCCTTCGCAATCTTCGCCCAGGACTGCACCTGTTCCGCCAAGCCATGTCCGGTCTGTTGCATGTTCACGTCGAGCCACGCGTCAGTGTGGAATGACGTAGAGGACGTTCCCCCGCCACGCGGGTGAAATCCCATAAACACGGCATCGTAGTCTTCTTTTCCAGCCGCTCCGATTGCGATTCCCTTCGCCAGCGAGCGCCAGACATCCTCGAATCCCGCGGACTCCCGATCACCCCCAAGAATCCAGATGACTCCCTTCTTGCCGAAGCGCTTGCCGAGAAACTCGCCGTATGCCTGTGCGTTCTCTACGGTGAAGATCACCTCGCCCGGCGCATTTGCCCGTTTGACCACCCATCGCCCCCACGTCGGCAGGAGTCCGATGTACATTCCGTTCCGGTTCGCTTCATCGATGATGTATTCGACGTGATCCCAATAATCGTATTCATCCGGCTTGCCGGGATTGGCGCCGGGAGTAGTGGCGGGTTTGGCGGGATCTTTGCCGATCAGCGGCAGCTTTCCATAAGCATTCGGAACTGTGAGCCCCTCCTCTTCCGCTAACGCCACCGCCTGAATGGCGGTAAAGCCCTGACCGGCGCGCGTTTTCAGGTATTCCGCCGCGTCCTTCCGGTTCAGGCGATGAAACAACTCCCATGCGGTGTCGGCCAGGTAAAAGAAAGGTTTGCCGTCATCCTGGATGATGAAATGATGATTCGGGCTCACCTTCAACTGCGGCATCCGCTTCGCCTTCGGGGCCGAGTCCGCGGGAAATAGCGACGCCAGCATTCCCACAGACACGGCAAAAGCGGAGTTTCGCGAAGGTTTCATCTGATTCCGATCTGAGATCAAGCTGCTATGCGATCAAGCTACTATGATTCAGCATCGCGCCGATGGGCATTTCTCCCGTTACCCCTCTGAAGTAGACAGCAAAACTGTCCGGAAGTCGAATCGGCTATGGTAGGCAGATACGCGCGCCATCGCGATTTGGGCCGCTATGTCACTGGACCATGATGTTCACGGGCGGTCCCGCAACTCCGGCTGCACTCAACTGGATTGAGGCCAGTCCCTTCGCGGTGTCCGCAGGCAGGCGAAAGTTCACTTGGAAACCATCTACTGAGCCGGGAAGTCCAGCCGATCCCAGGACTATGGCGGATCTCCCATTCACCCTCACCTCCACCAGCGAATCGACAGCCACCAGCGGATTGGATGGAAATAGCTGGCCGGAACCGACGCGGGGGCGGGTTGGGCCAAGGCCTGTCGCGAAGACGGATAACACCTCGCCTGCCACGGCCGGCTTAGACGCGGTAACGATTGTGAAATCGCTCGAGTGGGTCACGGCCGCTCCGCCCGCAGTCACCGCAATCCGCGGCGCAGCCAGCGGCATGGCGCATGCCGGCTGAAAGCCCGAATACACATAACCATGGTTCACGCCGTCCAGGGTGTACCGCCCCAGGATGTCGCCGCGCTGGTTCATCGAGTCGGCTGAGGTGAAGGTGGCGCCCGGGTAATCGATCGTGCTGAACAAGCCCCCGCTCAGCAGAAAGGCATGGCTCACACCATCGGCGACATAACGTCCGGCAATGTCGCCGCGAGCGTTTATCCCGTTCGCGCCGGTGCGGGTGGCGCCGGGGAAGTCAATCGAAGTGAAATCGCCATCGCTCAGCAGAAAACCATGAAACACGCCGGCAACGTTATACCCTCCCACAATGTCGCCTTGCGGATTGAATGCTACGGGTGCGGTATTGGCGGCTCCGGGAAAATCGATCGTGCTGAATTGGCCTCCGCTCAGCAGATAGCCGTGACGTACCCCGGCCAATGTGTAGTCGCCCAGGATGTCGCCGCGAGCGTTGATCCCACCCACTTCGCTGCTGGGCGCGCCGGGGAAATCAATCGTTGTGAATTGGCCCCCGCTCAACGTGTAGCCATGGTTTATGCCAGCCAATGTGTAGAACCCGCCCACGTCCCCACGAGGGTTGATAGTAAAGGCTTCGGTGGCGCTGGCGCCGGGAAAATCAACCGTCCTGTATTGGCCCCCGCTCAGCAGAAAACCATGGTCTGACTTGTCGGCGTTCAGGTATCCTCCGACGATGTCGCCGCGAGTGTTGATGCCCCAAGCCGAGGTTGAGATAGCGCCCGGAAAATCAATCGAGGTGAAAGCCGGGCCGTCCGCAAGGGCATTCGATGCGGCGCCAAGCGCAAAAGTGAGTGCGAGACTGTAATTTAGCCATTGTTTCGTCATAACAACTCCTTCCGGCGGGCATAAACAGCCAACCCGGCGAATCCTAAAACAGCGAGGGCGGCCGATGCCGGTTCGGGAGTTGCCACTGCTCCTGTAACGATCCCGATACTTGGGTCGAAGTCAATGACCCCGCTCGTGCGGCCCGTTACCAGATCGAGAGTGACCACCTGATTTGTTCCGGCGTTGAAGGCGTAATACACACCGTTTGCCGCGGCGACCGTACTGAGACCCAGGTCTGTGACGCCGATGAGGGTTGTGGCGCCCGTTTTGGGATTGATCCGGTAAAGATTGGGAGGGATCACAACAGACAGTGTGAAGGTGTCCAGGCTTACCGTTATCGCGTCGAAGGTCGCGTAAAGATTTCCGTTAGCGCCGAATATGCTCTCGTCATACGCATTTAACGTGTTGTCCGGGTTCGTCGTAATCGGAGTAAACGGGAGCGCGGGAATACCCGTCGGTCCAATCAGGGTCGCGGCGCCCGTCACGGCGTTTATTTGGTAGAGGCGATTATCGAAATCGGTGGCATAGATTTGTCCTCCTACCGAGCCCAGGGCATTAGCCGATTTGGGCCCGCAGGGGGACGAAATCGGATCCGAACAGTCAGACAAACCGGTTGGGCCAATCCGTGTGGTTGCGCCGGTTACGGGATCGATTGAGTTCAAACTGCCGGAGAAACCGAGCGAGATCAGTTGCCCGTTCGGCCCCGAAACCAAGCCCGTCGAACCTTCCGTGCCCGGACCGATCTGCCTGAAGGCTCCGGTGGCCGTGTCGAAGGTGCCGAAGAGCTCGTCGGAGGCGCCAGGGGGACCGGTAAGAACGTAGAGGATGCTCGCGCCGGCCGGAACCGCCGGCAGAAGTAGCGCGAGTATGAGCATGAGTTTCCGTTGAGTGAACATAGTGCTGCTATACTGCCTGACACCTGAAAAAAA
>JALYXI010000009.1 GCA_030947245.1 Acidobacteriota bacterium | reverse complement strand
GAAACGCGGGGACGTGAAAAGCGGCCAAGGCGCCTTTAGCAACTCCGCCCACCTCCGCTTCCGGCAGCGCCACCACCAGCCGAAGCCGCGAAATCTGATCGATGGTTAACAGCGCGGGGTCCGCCGGAGGGCCCGCGATCGCACCCGGATGAGCAAGGCGCTCGGTCACCACACCATCGAATGGCGCGGTAATTTGAAGGTAAGCTTCCATGTCCCTCCGCATCCGTACCGTTGCTTCGGTCTGGCGTTTCACCTGCTCGCGCGAACGCACCGTAGCTTCCGCGGCTTGCACCTGCTGATTGGCCAACACCAGTTCATTGCCCGCCACCGCACCGGGCGTTTGCGCTGCTTCTTTCATTCGTTCGGCCGTACCGCGCAGCCCCGCCAGCCGCGCCTCTGCTTCGGCCCGGTCTGCCTCCGCAATAGCCACCCGCGATTCAGCTTCGGCGATCTCCGCCTTCATCTCCGGCGCGCTCAATTCAACCAGCAACTGGCCCCGCTTCACCACGCTCCCGCGGTCCACCAAAACTCGTTCCACCCGGCCCGCTACCCGTGCGTGGATCGAAACCCGTTCGTAGGGCTCAAACTCGCCCGGTAAGGACAGCGTGTGAGATGCTGCCTTTGAAACCACCGGGGCCAAGTCGGCTGCCCGCATCCAGCCCGCGGCAAAGCTGATGCTCACCCAGACCGCTGCTCTAATCCGCATGGAAATACCGGCTCTCCTTGTCGAACGGGTTCAGCGAAGGCGAGCCGGTCCTGGCGCCGTTCTGCAAAATTGCATACAGCGCCGGAAGAATGGTCAGGGTGGCCAGCGTAGAAAACAACAATCCGCCAATTACAGCGCGTCCCAGCGGCGCCGCGCCCGCTCCGGAACCGGTGAGCCCGATCGACATCGGGATCATTCCGGAAATCATCGCAGCAGCGGTCATCAGAATCGCGCGCGAGCGGCCCATGGCTCCATCCCGAGCCGCGTCGGCCGCGCTTAGCCCTTGGTGGCGGGCTCGTTCGGCGAAGGTGACCAGCAGGATTGAGTTCGCAACTGCAATCCCGATCGCCATGATCGCCCCGGTGAAGGATTGAATGTTCAACGTCGTCCCGGTGAGCGAAAGCATCAACACCACGCCGCACAGAACCGCGGGAACGGTCAGCAGAACCGAAAGGGCCAGCCGCACGGATTGAAAGAACGCGGCCAGCAATAGGAAGATGGTAAGCGCGGCGAGCATCAACCCGATCCGAAGCCCGGAGATTGTCTGTTCGAGCGGTGGCGCCTCCCCGCCCATCTTCACCGTTACACCTTTCGGTGGCGCACCGGCTTTGGCCACGGCCTCGCTCACCCGCGCCGCAGCCTCCCCCAGCGCGATTCCGTGGAGGTTGGCGGTCAGGCTCACCACATGCTGCCCGTTGTAGCGCTCAATCAATCCCGGCATTGCGCCTGGTTTTATCGACGCAAGGTCCGCCAATTGAGTCTCACCCGCGCCACGCGCCATAACCGGTACCGCGCCAATCCGCTCCGCGCTCTGCATCCGGTTGCGCTCCATCTGCACTTGAATTTGAAAGGCATTGCCGGAAACCGGATCGCGCCAATAGTTCGGCTCAGTAAAGCGGGATGATGAAGTCGCCGGCACTACGGACCGAACCACGTCCGCCATCGTCAGGCCCATCTGCCCGGCGCGGTCGCGGTCTACCGTAATGTCAAGCGTCGGATAATTCATCTCTTGCGCGAACTGCAAATCGCGCAAGAACGGAAGCTTGCGAAGCTGCTGATCCAGCTTTTTCGCGAATGCCGCATCGTCAGCCAAACTGGCGCCCTGAACGGCGACGTCAATCGGAGTCGGGGATCCGAAACTCATAATCTGGCTTACGATGTCGCCGGCTTCGAAGGAAATGCCGGTACCGGGCAATTCCCGGCGAAAACTTGCCCGCAACCGTTCCCGCAGATCTTCGCCTCGCATACCGTCAGGTTTCAGCGAGAATTGCAGAATGGCCTCATGAGGTCCGCTGGTGAACAGATGAATCAGGTTCACCGGATAACTCGGCGGCTGCATTCCGATGAAGTCGCTGGTGATTGCGACCTTGTCCGCTCCCGCGTCGCGCCGGATAATATCCAGCGCCCGCAGCACAATCCGTTCTGTCTCTTCGATGCGGGTTCCCGAAGGAGCACGCAGCCGCAGTCTATACAAAGATGAATTTGTATCCGGGAAAATTTCAGTTCCCAGGCGCGGAACAACGAGAAACAAAATCAGCGCAGCCGCCGCAAGATAACCGGTTGCGAGTAGCCCGCGGAACGGAATCACCCAGGAGAGATAGCGTCCGTAACTTCGGCGCGCCCTCGTCTCGCTCGCTTTTCCGCGTGGGCGAGCCCGCATCAGCCACGTCGAGAACACCGGAACCAGCGTGCTCGAAAGCAAGTACGAAGCGAACATCGCAAATGCCACGGCGAGAGACAGCGGCACAAACAGTTGCCGCCCCGTGCCGGTCATGAAGAATGAAGGAACGAACACCGCAAGGATGCATAGCATCGAAAGCAGGCGCGGAATGGCCGTGCGCCTGCATGCCTCCACCACCGCCTTCGCTCGGGAGCCGCCCGCCTCCATCTGCGTGTGAATATTCTCAATCTCGACGGTTGCCTCATCCACCAGGATGCCCACCGCAAGCGCAAGACCGCCTAACGTCATGATGTTGATGGTCTGCCCGGCGGCCCACAAGGCAACCACCGCGGCCAGCAAAGCGAACGGAATATTCGCGACAACAATCAACGCACTGCGCCAATCCCGCAAAAACAGCAACACCACAAAGCCCGTCAAGCCGGCGCCCAACAGCCCTTCCGTAACCAGGCTGCGGATCGAATCCGACACCACAGGCGATTGGTCGAACTCAACGCTCACCTCGACGTCGTCGGGAACCGCTTTACGAAACTCCGGGAGCGCGGCTTTCACACGATGCATGACGGCCAGCGTCGATGCGTCCGCCCTCTTCGTGATCGGAATATACACCGTCCGCTTCCCGTTCACATGCGCGTACGCGGTGATGATATCGGTCCCGTTCTCGATAGTTCCCACATCGCGCAGAAAGACGTTTGTCCCCGCACCGGGCCGTATGGGCGTGGTCATCAATTCCGCCAGGTTTCCTCCGAGCGCGGCGTTCGTCCGGGCAATCCGGTTCAGCTTTCCGGTGAAGGCATTGCCGGAGGGCATCACCAGCGTGGCCTTGTTCACAGCTGCAATGGCGTCTTCAGGCGAAATCCGATACTCGTGCAACTTGTCCGGATCGAGCGTGATCACAATCGTCCGCTGATTTCCGCCAAACGGCGGAGGCGCGGACACGCCGGGCAGCTTGGCGAATAACGGCCTCACGCGGTTCAAGGCGAAATCCTGCATTTCACCCGGTAGCCGCGTTGTGCTGCGGAAAACCAGCAGCCCGACAGCGACGCTACCCGCATCAAAGCGCGTGATGAATGGCGGTACCGTTCCCGGTGGCATGAACGCGCGCGCCCGGTTCACGTACCCAACCGTCTCTCCCATGGCTTGGCTCATATCCGTGCCCTGGTGAAACACAAGCTTCATCAGCGCCGCGCCCTGAATACTCTTGCTCTCCACGTGATCGATGCCCGTGATGTATAGGAAGTGATACTCGTAGTAGTACGTCAGGTATCCCTCCATCTGCGCGGGGTCCATGCCGCCGTATGGCTGCGCCACGTAGATAGCCGGATCGCCCACCTGCGGGAAGATATCGGCCGGCATTCGCTCAACCGCAAGTACGGCCATCAAAGCCACCGCGATCAGTGCCACTATCACCGTGAAAGGACGGTTCAGAGCGGCAAGAACAAGACGCATCTACCGCGCCGCCTCAAGCAAAAAGGGTTGCAGATCACCCGCCGCCGCCGCGATGGCGAGCAATCCCCGCCAGACCGCAAGACGTGCGAGACGCGCGTCGATTTCGGCTTGCGTCAACAGCCGTTCCGATTCGGCCACCTGCTCGAAATTCTCCAGACCCGCTCTGTACCGCGCCGTCTCCTGCACAGACGCGGCGCGCGCTGCCTCCAACAGAACCGGGGCGTTCGCGGCAAGTTTGCGCGCCCCTTCCACAGTTGCCGCGGCGCTGTTCCATTGCGCCTTCAGGTCCGATGCGATCTGCGCGGCGCGCGCCTGCCCGGCTTTCACCGTTGCGGCCTGCGCGGCTTCCCGAGCCTGAATCGCCGGATAATCCATTACGGGAAATGTAACGGTCAGGCCAACGGCATAGTTCTGCGTGTTCGGTCCCAATCCATGCAGGCCTCCCAGCAGACGTCCATCCACCTCAGCCCCGGTGCCGCGGGCGTAGGCGGAGCCTTGCAAAGCAAAACGGGGAAAATAGGAGCGCTCCAGCGCGCGTAGTTGCGCCCGCGCCTGTTCAATGACCGCGCCTTGCTCCTCCAAAACAGGATTCTTGTCCACCTTAGGCGGAACCGCCGCGGTTTCCGGGATGCTCTCCAGCAGTCTTTCCGCCGAAACTGCAAGGCAGCAGCCCTGGCCTCCTACGAACCGTTCTACGTTAGCCCGGGCCGTCTCTACCGCCTGCTCTGCCCGGATGACCTGATTCCGCGCTGCAGCCACTTCAACGCGGGCCCGCGATTCATCCGCTCCCGCACGCAATTGCGCGTTTACCAGGGCACTCGAAATTTGAAGAATCGCCTTGGCGCGGTCCAAGCCGGCCTGAGCGGCCCCGGTCGTCTCCTGCGCGGCAACCAGTGTCAAGAATGCATCCGCCGCGGATACCGCTACCTCAAATCGCGTTCGCCGGACCGCTGCCGCCGATTGCGCCTGTGCGGATGCAGCGACGGCGACGTTCGCGCGTCGCAGGCCGAAATCGAACGGCTCCCACGTAATCAGCACGCCGGCCGCACTGCCCCAAGCGGACCCAAAGTTATTAGTTCCCAGAACGGGTCCCGAGATTGTAGGAATCGTACCCTGCGGAAGCAGAAGTCCGAAGACATTGTTGCGCGTCGCCCGGTTGGCCTGGGCAAGCGCATCCACCCGCGGAAGATACGCGGTGCGCGCCAGGCCAATCGCCGCACCCGCGGCGTTCAACTGCTGCTCCGTTACCTGCACGGAGGGGTAATTTCGCAATGCGCTTTCGACGGCGGTATTCAGCGTGAGCCCACCCGGCTGCTGCGCCGAAACACTCAGCGAAAGCGCGAGAACTGCAATCAACCGCATGAACCCACTTACTTTAGCGCATGGGCTCCGCGCACCGCCCGTCAAGCCTCTATGCCAAACTAAGCGCAGTGAAGACTCTCATCCTGTTGCCTTGCGGATCGCACTCAGTTGGATGTTGATCCTGGAAGGAGCGAGGCGGCGTGCTTCGAGCTCGGCGCGAGTACCGAAAAGGCTCTTGAATGCGTCCGGCGATGGCGCTTTACCCCTGGAATGAAGGATGGCCACCCGGTTCCAGTCGCAGCGGCTGTTTCTGTTGGATTTTCGCTTGAAGAGCCGCAGTAAGACCATCAGGAAAACGTCCCAAAAGGAGATGGACAACTATGTATCACGCAATTGTGAAGCGCATTGCTAGAAAAAATTTTCTGCGAGTCAACCAGAAGGACTACGATGCCCTGTTGAAAGATTGTGCCCCGAACATCCACCATCGGTTCGGAGGGAAGCACGCCCTGGGCGGTGAGCGCCATGATCGCGAGGCGCTACGCCGCTGGTTCAACCGATTGGGCCGTCTCGGCCCTGGCCTCACGCTGACGGTGCAGAATGTCTGGGTGAAGGGCTTGCCCCACAATACCGTCATCATCATTCGTTGGTCCGCTACCGACAAACTTCCGGACGGTTCCCCTTACAACAATCACGGCGTCCATATCGTTCGCATGCGTTGGGGAAAGATTGTAGAAATCGACGCGAACGAAGATTCGCAAGCAGTGGCGGAATCTTTGAGAATGCGGGCCGAAGATGGAGTGGAGGAAGCCATGGCTCCCCCGATCATCAGCTAATGACGTATTCAGCGCATGAGCGTCTGGTTCGATCCCGATAAGTTTTTTCGGCATCGTGCTGGGTGAGAGGACAAAGGCAGGGCTTGAGGAAGCCTCAATGAGCGACCCGACATAACATCGTTTTATGTCGTAGAAATCGGTCGCGCGGCGGCAGCAGCTTGCCCTTTTCTTGAAAAGAATGACACGCTGCGCCGAAATACTCAGCGAAAGCGCGAGAACTGCAATCAACCGCATGAACCCACTTACTTTAGCGCATGGCCTCCGCGCAACGCCCGTCAAGCCTCTATGCCAAACTAAGCGCAGTGAAGGAGACTCTCGATTTCGTAGTCCGCCATGGCTACCTCATCCTGTTCCTTTCCGTTCTCGTGGAACAGATGGGCGTGCCGTTGCCTTCAATTCCCATGCTGCTCGCCATCGGAGCGCTCGCGGGCAACGGGCAGTTCTCCTATCCTGCCGCATTGGCTTTCGCTGTCCTGGCATGCTTAATTGCGGATTGCTTCTGGTACTGGCTGGGCGTCTACAAAGGCTCTTCCATTCTGCGCCTGCTCTGCAAAATTTCATTGGAGCCGGACTCCTGCGTCCGCCGCACGGAGAATATGTTCGTCCGTTATGGTGCGCCCGGCATGCTTTTCGCGAAATTCGTGCCGGGCCTCAGCACCGCCGCCGCGCCTCTGGCTGGCATGTTCCGCATGAAGATCTGGAAGTTCCTGCTGGCCGACGGAGTGGGCGCGCTCATCTGGGCTGGATGTTACAGCGCGCTCGGCTTCATTTTTCGAAACCAGCTTGAACGTCTCGCCCAAATCGCCGGGCGTGCCGGATCCTCCCTTTTCGTTTTTCTTACAATAGCCCTGGGCGGATACTTCGCCTGGAAGTACATCGAGCGCCGCCGTTTTTACGGTGAGCTGCGGGTGGCCCGCATTGCCCCCGAAGAGCTCCACGCTATGCTTGCTTCCGGCGAACCTGTAACACTGGTCGACCTTCGCAATGCGCTCGAATGGGAGGAGGATAACGCGTCCAAGATCCCCGGCGCGCTTCACATGGCCTACGAAGATCTTGAAGCCCGCATGCCCGAAATCCCGCTCGACCGCGACGTCATTCTTTACTGCACTTGACCGAACGAAGCTTCGAGCGCCCGTGCGGCGCTCATGTTGAAAAAGCGAGGAGTGCGGCGCGTGCGCCCGTTAGGCGGCGGTTTCGAAGCGTGGCGAATGGCGGGCTATCCGATTGAACCCGTGCCTGGTGGCCCGTCCTCTGTTCGATCCGGCGCGCCTGTACTATAGAGACATGCTGCACCGGGTCTGCCTTTGCCTCGCGATCTTGCTATCCGCCGGCATTGGCTCCTCGCAAGTGATCGAGTATGAATCGGGCGGCGTCAAACACCAAACACTCACCCGAAATGGCGTCACTCTGAATTTTGCGACTACCCATTCGCACGTCCGTGATTACGCCATGATTCAAATCGCTGTAGCCAACGGCTCGGAGGTTTACGCCAACATCCGGCCTGAAGACTTCACGTTCATCCGCGCCGACGGACAGACTGTTCGCGCCGCATCCGCCGATGATGTAGTGAAAGACCTTCTGGACCGCGGCAGCCTCGGCGACGTCCAGAAGCTGGTGGTTGCTTACGAGAACAATCTTTATGGCATTTCCAACATGCGCATCACAAACGGCTATGAGCAGCGCCGCCGCAATGCCATGGCGGAAGGCGTGCCCGCAAAGTTCAAAGCTGCCGCCGCAGCCTCCGCGCTCGCGCTCGTCCCCACTCGTCTCGCGCCAGGGCAATCCACCGACGGGGCGGTCTTCTTCCCTATGGAACACAAGCTTTTAGGGGGCGGTAAACTGATTGTCCATAGCGGAAACGAAACGTACGAATTTAACGCGACGCAGTAAGACGATAGAGCATCTCCAAATAGACCAACCTCTCGAAAATTCCCATGAGCAAACCCATTCCGGAACTGCCGCAAACCCTGGGCGCACTCCGCGCAAGCCGCTTCGCCGCCCCTGAGCTTGCCGGCCGCGGCGTGAAAGATGAGCTGCGCACTAACCTGATCTGCAAACTGCAGCGCAAACAGAACCTATTCCCCGGCATTGTCGGCTACGAAGACACTGTCATCCCGCAGGTAATCAACGCGGTTCTCTCCCGGCACAACTTTATCCTGCTGGGATTGCGCGGTCAGGCCAAAACCCGCCTGGTCCGCATGCTGACCACGCTTCTCGACCCGCACATTCCTTACGTCGCCGGCTCTGAAATTCACGACGATCCGTTCCACCCGATCACGCGGCAGACTCGCGATCTGATTCGAGATCGAGGCGACGACACCCCCATTGCCTGGCTCACGCCCGACCAGCGCTATGTGGAAAAGCTAGCCACGCCCGATGTCACCATCGCCGACATGATCGGCGATATCGACCCCATTAAAGCCGCGCGCCGCGGCCAGGACATCTCCGATGAGCTTACCGTTCACTACGGCCTGCTCCCGCGCGCCAACCGCGGAATTTTCGCAGTGAATGAGCTGCCCGATCTCGCCGGTAAGATTCAGGTTGGATTGTTCAACATCATGCAGGAAGGCGATGTCCAAATTAAGGGTTATCCCGTCCGCCTGCCCCTTGACGTCCTGCTGGTCTTTACGGCGAACCCCGAAGATTACACCGCGCGCGGCAAGATCATCACGCCGCTTAAAGACCGTATCGGAAGTGAAATCCGCACGCACTACCCGGCTTCGCTCGAACAGGGCCTCGCGATTACAGCGCAGGAAGCGTGGGTGGGGCGTCCATCTTCGCTCGAGCTCCGGATTCCGCAGTATATCCACGAAGTTGTGGAACAGCTTGCCTTTTCCGCGCGAGAAGACAAGCGCGTCGATAAGCGCTCCGGCGTTTCGCAGCGGTTGCCCATCAGCGTAATGGAAAACGCAGCTTCGAACGCGGAACGGCGGGCTCTTCGCGCCGGCGAAACCGTCGCGGTTCCGCGCATTCTCGATATTTACGCCGCGCTCCCGTCCATCACCGGAAAACTTGAACTGGAATATGAAGGAGAGCTTAAGGGCGGCGACACCGTTGCCCGCGAGCTCATCCGGCAAGCCGTCGGGGCGATCTATAACAAGTATTTCGAAGGCGTCAACGTAGCCCCTATCGTCCAATGGTTCGATATCGGCGGCTCCCTCAAACTGGACGAATCTGTATCGTCGGCATCCATGGTGGAACAGTTGAACCCGATTCAAGGGCTTATGGAAAAACTGCGCGCCCTGGGATTAGGCCAAAGTGAACCCGATGCCGTCCGCGCTTCGGCGGCTGAATTCATCCTGGAAGGCCTGTATGCCCATCGCCGCATCAGCCGCTCGGAAGAGAAAGGCTACAGCTCCGAAGGCGGCCGCAAGCGGGAAGGACGCGAACGCCGCCCCGAAGAAGAAGAACCCGATCAGAATCCAAGAGACCGCCAGCGCCGCAAATACAACTAACGTACCCGCCGGGACCCAACTATGAAGTTCATCAAATACTCCAAATACACCGGCGAGGATTTCGGGATCGACGCCCAGGACCTGCTTCAGGCCCTCTCCGACTTCCTCCTCCAAAGCGGCTTCCACGATCCCTACAACCCTACCGGTGAGTGGCGGGAGCAATCCATGGATGAGCTCCGGGAAGCCATCGAACGCGCGCTGCAGGAGGGCAAGCTGTTCCCTGAGGACCGCCTTCAGGACATGATGGACCGCCTGGAAGCCATGTCCCCCGAACAAATGAATCAACTCGTCGATCTACTGGTTAAGAAACTGGTTGACGATGGCGGCATCTCAACCGGTGACCCCGAACAATCCCCGGGCCAGAGCGGGCAAGGCAACGGTCCCGAGGCGCCCACGAAATTCCAGGTCACCGACAAGTCACTCGATTTTCTCGGCTTCAAGACTCTCAAAGATCTGCTGGGCTCGCTCGGCAAATCCAGCTTCGGCCGCCACGATACGCGCGATCTCGCAACCGGCGTTGAAAGTTCCGGCTCTTCCCGCGTCTATGAATTCGGCGACACGCTGAACCTGGACGTGAGTGAAACGCTTTTCTCCGCCGTCCGGCGCGAAGGCGCGCAGGTGCCTCTCAATCTCGAATATTCCGATTTGCACGTACACCAGTGCGAATACCAGAGCAGTTGCGCCACGGTCCTGCTTCTCGATTGCAGCCACAGCATGATTCTCTACGGCGAAGACCGCTTCACGCCCGCGAAGAAGGTGGCCATGGCCCTGACCCATCTCATCAAAACCCAATACCCGGGCGATTCGCTTCGTTGCGTCCTGTTCCACGATTCCGCCGAAGAGCTCGACATCAGCCAACTCGCGCGTGCCCAGGTGGGTCCTTACTACACCAACACCCGTGACGGCCTGATCCTCGCCCAGAAGCTGCTGGCGCGGGAAAGAAAAGACATGCGCCAGATCGTGATGATCACGGATGGCAAGCCAAGCGCTCTTACGCTGGACGACGGCCGCATCTACCGCAATGCGTTCGGCCTCGATCCCCTGGTAATCAGCCGCACGCTCGAAGAAGTGAACCGCTGCAAGAAGCAGGGTATCTTAATCAATACATTCATGCTTGCCAGCGACTATGGCTTGGTCAGCTTCGTCCAGAAGGTGACGGAAATGTGCCGCGGCAAAGCATATTTCACAACGCCCTACAACTTGGGCCAATATCTCCTCATGGACTACATGAACCGCAAGACCCGCACCATCCACTAACTGCCGGGCCATTACCGCTCGCCGATCCGGAGCCACGGTCAGGTACTGTCTGTAACGCAAGCTGCGCGATAATACCCGGAATGCCTGATGCGCAACGAAAACCGGCTCTAGGTTTGACTGCATGGATTTTCATTGGAATGGCGGCAGGGTTGGCGCTTGGCATCTTCGCTCCGCAAGTGGCCGTGCAGCTTGCGCCGATCAGTAATATATTTCTGCGGCTGATCAAGTCCATCATTGCGCCGCTCATTTTTGGAGCGCTGGTATATGGAATCGCCGGAGCGGGCGACATCAAACAGATGGGCCGCATCGGCCTGAAAGCCATCATCTATTTCGAAGTGCTGACTACAGCGGCGCTATTCGTGGGCTTGGCAGCCGTAAACCTGACGCGGCCCGGTGCGGGACTGACCATCAACAAGGCCGCGCACGCCAATCTGCCACAGGTGAAGCTCACGGTGGCGGAGATTCTGGAGCACACGTTCCCCACCAGCATCGTCGATTCCATGGCGCGCGGCGACGTGCTGCAGATTGTGGTGTTCAGCATCCTGTTCGGAATCGGCTGCGCCGCTTTGGGCGCGCGCGCGAAACCGGTGACCGCGTTTTGCGAGTCGCTCGCGGAAATCATGTTCAAGTACACCGGTTATGTGATGTACCTGGCGCCATTCGGGGTGGGGGCGGCGATGGCGGTCACCATCGGCCAGAACGGTATGGGCGTACTGTTCAGCCTCAGCAAGCTGGTGGGCACGCTATACGCCGCGCTGATTGTGTTCGTGGTGTTCGCAATGGGCTCAGTGATTCTGCTGGCGCGCATCCCACTGGCCCGGTTCATCCAGGCCGTCCGGCAGCCCTGGTTGATAGCGTTCTCAACTGCTTCGAGCGAAGCGGCGCTTCCTCTGGCGCTTGAGAACATGGAGAAGTTCGGCGTGCCGAAGCACATTGTCGCATTCGTGTTGCCCACCGGGTATAGCTTCAATCTGGATGGGAGCACGCTCTATTTGGCGCTGGCTTCCGTGTTCGTCGCGCAGGCAGCCGGTATCGACATGCCCCTGAGCCAACAGATTCTGATGATGCTGACGCTGATGCTGAGCAGTAAAGGAGTGGCTGCCGTGCCCCGGGCGTCGCTGGTGATTCTGGCGGGGACGCTGGCCAGCTTCAACCTGCCGCTGGAAGGGATCGCGATCATTCTGGGCGTGGACGCGCTCATGGATATGGCGCGGACATCGGTGAACGTGCTCGGCAACTGCCTGGCAAGCGCTGTGGTGGCGCGTTGGGAGGGAGTGGACCTGAACCGGAATGCCAGCCCCGAAGTGGAAACGCAGCTCGCATAATTTAGAATTTCCCCTTCATTATGTTCGTCAAGCCTTTCACTTTTTGACGTAGCTCCTCGGTTGCATCTGAAATCTGATTCGTGTCGTAGATCACGCGGGGAGTCAGGAAGATGATCAGTTCGGTGCGCTGCTTCAAAGTGTTTGTCTGGCCGAACGCACCGCCGATAAACGGAATGCGGTCAAGAAGCGGAATTCCGCTTTTCCCGATGGTGTTAGTTTCGTTGATGATGCCGCCGATGGCGATGGTATCTCCATCTTCCACCGTTACCTGCGTGCTGACGTTGCGCCTGGAGAACGAAGGAGAGTCAATTCCGCTGGTTACATTCGCCTGCGGGGCAGTAACGCTTTGATCTATCACCAGAGTCACCACTCCGCTTGCGTTCACACGCGCCAGTATGCCAAGGGAAGTTCCGGTACTGACGTTCGATACCGACTGAGTAAACTGCGAAGTGCCACCGTTGGTCAGTCCTGGCGACACCGCCTGTGCGGAAAGAGTCGGGACATCGGTACCGACATTGATCGTGGCCGGAATGCTGTCCGTCGCCACTACAGAGGGCGCGGAGATCACTTTTGCTTTGCTGGTCGATTCAGCAAAGGTGACAGCGCCAAGCAATTGCCGGCTCCGTCCCACCAGGGTTCCCGCTGTGAAGGTTCCGCCTGTCCTGCCTGCAAAGCCGAGAAGTTGGCGCGTAATGGAAACGTCTGAAGTCCCCTTTTGCTGAAGGTAGCCTTCCACGCCGTAACTGAATGTTCCGGTAAGTTCGACTTCATAAATTCTCGCGTCGATTAATACCTGGCGCGGCGCGACGTCAAGCTGATCCAGCAAGTGTAAAATCTGCTCCCACATCTGAGGCGTACCCTGAATTACAAGCGTGTTGTCGTAAGGATTGGGGATGATGCGCGGTAAACCAAGTTGGCCGGTGGGGGTGGATGAAAGATACTGGCCACTTTGATCGCGGTTAACGGCTACTGCGCCCGCGGCCGCTGTACCCACGGGTGCACCTGCAACCGCACCCGGAGCGCCGCTGGTGGCAAACGGATTCGCGA
>JALYXI010000486.1 GCA_030947245.1 Acidobacteriota bacterium | reverse complement strand
ATAGAGTGTGGGATCGCGTAATGCACGTGCAGCAAATCGAGCGACTGCGTGTCGGCGACTTCAGCCATCCGGGAAGCGAGGGCCAACGAATACGGAGGGTATTGAAAGAGCGGGTAATTCGAAACTTCTACCTCGTGATAATGAATGTTCGGCAGTGTCGTATCGAGCCGGATCGGATTGGCGTACGTGATGAAGTGGACTTCGTGTCCCCGAGTGGCCAGTTCCAGACCAAGTTCCGTGGCTACGATGCCGCTTCCGCCATAGGTTGGATAGCACGTGATTCCGATCTTCACTTCAGATAGCCTACGCCGATCTGGCCTTGCAGGTTTTCGTCGGGCGACGCGCGGTCACCGCCCCCGAACCAGACCCGGCCGCCCAGGACGGTAGCGTCGCACAACACCCTACCGTCCCACGCGGCTTGTCCGCGAAATACTTGGCCGGTCCGTTGCCACTGCACGCCATCCCGGGAGTAAGCCAGAGCGAGCGAGCGGTTTTCCTGCGAGTCCCGTCCGGTAAACAACATCCAATAGAGTCCCGCATTTTCCCACGCGGCCGGCTCACCCAACCCGTTCTCGTCCATGGCGCCCGTGCCGGGCAGCGGCGCACGCAGGATCGGGTTTGCCCGAAGTTTCTGCCAGTGGACACCGTCGCGGGACCGCGCTAAGCCCAACTGCTGCTGGCGCGCACGATTCTGCCCCAAGTAGTAAAGATAGAACCAATCTTCTTTCCGAAATACGAAAGGGTCCGCTACCGCCTGTTCGTCCCAACTTGCGTATGGCCCCGGACTTAACACCGGCGCGGGGTCGCGCGTCCAGTGCTCTCCGTCTTTCGATCGGGCCAAACCGATGCGGGGCCGGGTGCGCCCGCCCGCCTGGTACCAGTACCAGAATTCTCCATTGACAACCACTGCCGAACCATTGGCGGCGATGTAGCTGCCTTCCCATGTCTTGGGATCGGGAGACAGCACTTTGCCGCGTTTCCGCCAGTGCACACCGTCGCTTGAGGTCGCAAGTCCTGTATGCCAAGTGCGCCCGTCAAAGCCCGAATAGAAATTGTAAAACTGACCTTGCCGTATTACCACGGACGGGTTCAAGACATCGGAGGAATCCCAATCGCCGCGCCCTAGCACCGGTTCGGCGTTTAAAACCAACTCCAACCTGGGAACGGGCCCCGCAGCCAGGACCGGCAAAGAAAAATCGGCGTACCGGCCGCAGGCCGTTAGCGAAAAAGCCAGCGCGCTAACGCTGATACAGGAATAGAGTATGGCTGCGCCCTTCTCCATCATCTTCGATGGTCTCCGTCCTCACGGGTGTCCAGCCGCGAAATTCGAAATCATGCGCTACCACTCGAGCGCCCTTCTTCAGTTGCCGCTCCAGCATGGGACGCACCTTGTCGTTCGAAGAAGGAAGCAGGTAAACCGTGATCAAGTCCGCATTCGAATAGTTCTGGGCGAAGATGTCGCCATGAATGATCTTCGCCGTATCCAGAAGCTTTAGTTTGCGGATCTTCGCATCGCTCTGGCGAACCAGGTCCGGGTCATACTCCACGCCGATGGCGTTGGCGTGATACTTGCTCGCGGCCAGAATCACGATCCGGCCATCTCCGCTGCCCAGGTCGTACATCTTCTCGCCGGCCCGCAGCCCGCCCAGCTCGAGCATCTTGTCCACGATGGTTTCGGGAGTGGGATAGTAGGGCGCCAGCTTCTCGACTGTTCCACCCGGTTCCTGCGCCGCAAGCGCACCCGCCATCAGGAGGAAAACAAGTCCGGTCGCTCTCACTCCGCCACCGTCTTCCAGCCGCGCCGGGAAAGGTCAAAGTAGATCACCAGGCCAGCCACAACTGCAACCGCCAGGAATACCAAACCGGTTCCCGTCTCCTTCAGAATGATCTTCCCGGAACCGAAGAGCACGCCGTAAATCAGCACACAGCCGCTTAGCCAGTCCACCAGGTTCCAGCCGAAATCGCGGGCCGGGGGCACATCCGGCGTCAGCCGGGCGACGGGCCGCCACCCAATTTCCGACGGCCGCACGCGGCGGTAGAAAGACGCCAATTTCTCCATGGGCTCGGGCGCCGTGGCGAAGGTGGCTGTCAGCCAAACCACGGTTGTGATTCCGACGGTGATCAGCATAATTTTGGCGAATTGCACCGGGTCATCGCTGTTCAATCCGAACACTTTTTGCAGCGCAATCGAAACCACGAAGGCGCTGATCATGGCTGAAACTTCGCTCCAAGCGTTGATGCGCCACCAGTACCACCGCAAAATCAGCACCGTGCCCGTCCCCGCGCCGGTCAGCAACAGCAATTTCCAGGCGCCGGAAATGGAATCCATATAACGGGTGATCACGGCGGAAACCACGGTCAGCAGCACGGTGGCAAGCTGCGAGATCAGCACATAGTGGCGGTCTGTTTCAGCGGGCTTCAAGAAACGGCGGTAGAAATCGTTCACCAGATAGCTGGCTCCCCAGTTCAGTTGCGTCCCGATGGTGGACATAAACGCCGCCATGAATGCCGCTACCATCAGGCCCCGTAGATAAGGCGGAAGGTAATCGATCATCACCCGCACATAGCCGGTTTCGGGATCGGCCAGATTCGGATATAGAATCACGGAAGCGAGGCCCACCAAAATCCAGGGCCAGGGGCGGAGCCCGTAGTGCGCGACATTGAACCAAAGGGTCGCAAGAAGAGAATTCCGCTCGTCCTTAGCGCTGAACATCCGTTGGGCGATGTAGCCGCCGCCGCCCGGTTCCGCGCCCGGATACCAGGTGGCCCACCAGTTCACCGAGATATAGACCAGAAACGTGATCATCGGCATCCACGCCGAGTGCAGGTCCGGAACAAAACTCAGCGCCGATCCCGCGGTACCCGAAGCCAGTCCCTTCGCTTGATCGATAGCGGCCAGCTTGAGTTTCATTTGATCGATGCCGCCCACCGCCTGCACCGCGGCGACAGCCAGCACGATCACCATCGTCATCTTCACGACGAACTGGAACATGTCCGTCACCAGCACGCCCCATAATCCGGACAGCACGGAAATCGCGGCGGTCAACGCGATAATTCCAACTACAAGCAGAAGGGAATGATCTTTATCGATGCCCAAAATCAGCATCAGGATCTTCACCATCGCCAAATTTACCCAGCCGAGGATAATGCAATTAATTGGAATACCGAGATAGAGAGCTCGAAAGCCGCGAAGGAACGCCGCCGGCTTTCCCGAGTACCGGATCTCGGCAAACTCCACGTCGGTCATCACGCCGGCGCGCCGCCACAGCCGCGCAAACAGAAAAACGGTCAGCATGCCACTGGCGACGAAGTTCCACCAGAGCCAGTTCCCCGCTATGCCGTTGCGCGCCACCATGCCCGTAACGGCCAACGGTGTGTCCGCGCCGAAAGTAGTGGCCACCATGGAAGTCCCCGCCAGCCACCATGGAATATTGCGGCCGCCGAGAAAAAATTCCGCCATATTCTTTCCGGCTCGCGCCTTATAGTAAAGGCCTATCGCGATATTAAAGAGAAAATATCCTGCAACGACGCACCAATCCAGCAGAGTTAATTTCAATTCAAATTCCCCCTATTTCCAACACCCTTGTGGAAAAAGCTGTGAATTCCGGCTGGCCCGGGTACCGGAAGCCCGCCTCTGCAATAATCCTGTGACGAATTGCACATCGCTTAAGCAGAGCGTCCGCTAAGAGCTAAGGTATACATTTTATTCGCTGTTTCGGTTCGGTTAGACCCAGACTTGTTGAATGGGCACGCTTTGGCGGCAAAGCTCACAGCGTTGGGAGTCGGCGTAGTAGCTGGCTTCCAGCTTGGCGAGATAGTAGAGGGG
>JALYXI010000221.1 GCA_030947245.1 Acidobacteriota bacterium | reverse complement strand
AGTTGCGGAACATGCGAGCTCGCGGCCACCAGACGGTCATGTTCCGCGGCGCCCAGCACGACGATCCGGGCGCCCATGCGCCGCAGATATTGCAGAAACTCGGAAGCGATTGGTGTTTCCAGGTCCGTGGGATCCGCCGGACTCAGCACATAGGGACGGCCGCGAAACAACTCCGCATCGGCCGCCGCGGCCCCTCGCAGCTCTTTTCCGGCCAGTGGATGGCCGCCCAGAAACTGCGCGCGCGTGATGAACCGCCGGGCAGCCGTCACGATCGCCTGCTTGGTGCTGCCCGCATCCGTCATCAGCGTACCCGGTCTGCAGTACTGATCCAGATGCTGCAGCGTGTGCAGGATGCGGCCAATCGGCTGGGCAAGGTAGATCAAATCCGCGCGGGCCGCCGCCTCTTCAAGCGGAAGCGCGCGATCGATAATACGCCGTTCGAGCGCATCGCTGATTGCACCGGGAGAACTGACCCCTGTGATCTGGCCTGTGAAACTGGCGCCGCGCAGAGCCAGGGCGAATGACCCTCCAATCAGTCCCACCCCGACGATGGCAACTTCGTTCATGACTACTTCATTCATTACCGCAGCGTACGTTCCACGGCCGGGGCGATCATTCGAAGTTGCTTCATCAACTCGTGATACTGCGCCGGAAATAGCGACTGCGCGCCATCGCTCATTGCGTGATCGGGGTCATGGTGAACTTCCATGAGCAGGCCATCGGCCCCGGCGGCCACCGCCGCGCGCGCCATGGAAGGAACCAGATCGCGGCGGCCGGTTCCATGCGACGGATCGGCAATCACGGGCAGGTGAGTCAGCTTATGAAGAACCGGAATCGCTGAAACGTCGAACGTGTTGCGCGTATAAGTTTCAAAGGTCCGGATGCCGCGCTCGCACAGCATCACATTATAATTTCCGCCGGAAAGAATGTACTCAGCGGAAAGCAACAGTTCTTCAATGGTGGCCGCGATGCCGCGCTTCAGCAGCACCGGCCTGCGCTGCTTGCCCAGCTCCCGCAACAGATTGAAATTTTGCATGTTCCGCGCACCCACCTGCAGAATGTCAGAGTATTCCACCAATAGCGGGATTTGCGAAATCTCCATCACTTCGCTGATCACCAGAAGACCGTGGCGGTCGGCCGCGGCGCGTAAGAATGCTAGGCCTTCCTCGCCCATGCCTTGGAAACTATAAGGCGAGCTCCGAGGCTTGAACGCACCGCCGCGGATCACTTTTGCGCCGCCCTCTGCGACGATCCCCGCATCGCGGTCAATCTGTTCGCGGCCTTCAATGCTGCACGGGCCCGCCATCACCACCACGTTCCTGCCGCCGATCTCCACATCCTTGATGCGGATGGTGGTTCCGCCGGGCCGAAAACTCCGGCTTGCCAGCTTATAGGGCGAGGCGATCCGATGCGCTTCCTTCACTCCTTCCAACACTTCAAAACTGGCCAGATCGAAATCCGGCGTGCCCCCCACGCCGCCCAACACGGTGTGAACCACACCCGTCGACCGGTGAACATTGAACCCGAGCGAGACCAGCCGGTCGATCACGTTTTGCACTTGCGCTTCAGGAGCGCCTTCCTGCATCACTACGAGCATGTTTCGTTTTCCATCCGTTCGCGCTGCACTTTCCGCATCTCGTCGATAATCCGTTCAAAGACCCGCCGCGCCGCTTCCGTGGAAAGCGGCCCGGCGTTGTTGTCCGCGATGTTCTGGAACACCTGGTCTTCGCGCTTCGGTTCGTAGACCGGAAACCGGGCCTGCTGCTTGATGCGGCCGATCTCTTCCACGGTGCGGGTCCGCTCATTCAGCAGGGACAGGATCTGCCGGTCCAGATCATCGATTCTCAACCGGCAGGCGCCGAGTGCCTGAAGCGCTGCGTCCTTGGTCATACAATCCTGGTCATGCAATCTTTACTGTAATCGTAAGTCCGGGAAATCACGGCGGTACCGGCCTTTGTCGAGCGTGAGTAACCGGTCGGCGTGCAAAGAGGCGTGCGCTGCGATCACAAAATCGGCTAGAAGACGCTTGGGGGCGCCCTCCTTTGTCTTGCGCCTGCGGAGCGCGTAACCGGCATATTTCATTCCGGCAAGCCGCCAGATTTCCGGGTCCGCCGGATACTCGATGGCGATATCGCCTTGCTTCAGAAAACTGGCGATCTTGCGCGGGGTCGCGCCGGGGTACGCCAGGAGCTCGGAATACACCGGCCCACAGACCACCAGGGCCCCTTTGGCAAGAGCATCGCCAAGGACCCAGGCCAGTTGTTCTGCGCCGGGCTCATTGGACAGGATGGAGGAGAGAATGTTGGTGTCGAGTGCGGTTTTCAATCTTCAGAACGCATGTCTGCAACCCACGCGTTGATCTCTTCCTGGTTTTTGAAGGCGCCCTTGATCATGCCGCGCAGTTTGAGAAAGGGGTTCTCGCGGTTGCGGAGCGGCCGGACAAAGGTGCGGTCGCCGTCGGTAACGAATTCCAGACTATCGCCTGCTTTCAGCCCCAGGCGCTCCCGGACTCTCTTGGGTACTGTAATCTGGCCTTTGCTGGTAACCGTGCTGGCGGTCGTAATCATTAGTCCTTACCTGGAAGTAAGGATAGCATAATCCTTACTGAACAGGAAACCGCTTTTCAGTTCGCGCGTGAACGCTTCGAGCACTTGTTCATCGGGGTTTCTTTCGATCAGGCTCATGATAGCGCTGCCTACCACAACGCCTTCCACCTGGCTGCCCAACTCAGCCACGTGTTCCGGGCGCGACACGCCGAAGCCAACGGCCAGCGGAAGATTAGTGTGCTCCCGCATGGCATTCACCAGGGGAGCGACGCTTGCGGAAATGGAGCTTTGCTCGCCGGTGACGCCGGTTCGGGACACCAGGTAAACGAAGCCGCTTGAATATTGCGCTACCAGCTTAAGCCGCCGGGGCGAACTGGTCGGGGCGGCCAAAAAAACGGTGTCGAGCCCAGCCGCTCGCATCACGCGCGTGAACTGTTCGGCTTCCTCGACGCTCGCATCGGTGAGGAGGATGCCATCGATGCCGGCAGCTTTTGCATCCCGTGCCAGGGCTTCCAGGCCATATCGGAGCACCGGATTCAGATACGTAAACAACAGCAGTGGAATTTCCGATTTCGACCGGATTTCGCGTGCAATGCCGAGCACGCGCTTTACGGTGGTACCGGCGCGGAGCGCACGATCGCCCGCCCGTTGGATTACTGGCCCATCGGCAACAGGATCCGAAAATGGGACGCCTAATTCTATTAGATCGGCTCCACCGCGCTCCAGTGCAAGGGCTAAACCTGCGGTGCGGTCCGGCGCGGGGTCGCCTGCTGTGATGTAAGTAATGAGCGCTTTCCGGTTCTCCCGCTTCAGGTTCTCGAACAGCGCGGCGATGCGGGTCAAACCCGGTCCAATTCAGGCAGCCGCTCGCGGTAGATGTCCATGTCCTTATCGCCCCGTCCGGAGACGTTCACAATGAACAGCTTGTCCTTCGCATCCGGCGCCTGGCGGACTGCTTCGGCGATCGCGTGCGAGCTTTCAAGCGCGGGAATGATGCCTTCAGTGCGGCTTAACTGTTTCGCGGCAGCCAGCGCATCGGCGTCGCTGCACGCGGTGTACTCGGCTCGTTTCTGGTCGTAAAGCTGTGCGTGTTCGGGGCCCACCATCGCATAATCCAGGCCCGCTGAAATGGATTGGGTGAGCGAGACTTGGCCGTCGTCGTCCTGAAGCAGGTAACTGTAAGCCCCTTGCAGCACGCCGGGGGAACCGCCGTTGAATCGCGCGGCGTGCTCGCCGAGCCCTTTTCCGGCGCCGCCCCCTTCCACCCCGATCAACCGGACCGCGGCATCGGCCACGAACGGGTGGAAGATTCCGATGGCGTTACTGCCGCCTCCCACGCAAGCGAACACTGCATCCGGAAGACGGCCTTCGGCCTTCAGGATCTGCTCGCGGGCTTCGATACCGATGACGCGATGGAACTCGCGGACCATCAGCGGGTACGGGTGCGAGCCGAGCGCTGAGCCCAACAGGTAATGCGTATCCGAAACATTGGTCACCCAGTCCCGCATAGCTTCGCTGATGGCATCTTTCAAGGTGCGGCTGCCGTTTGTAACGCCAACCACTTTGGCTCCTAGAAGCCGCATTTTGAAGACATTCAGACGTTGGCGGCGCATATCTTCTTCGCCCATGTACACGGTGCAATCGAAGCCGAACAGCGCGCAAACCGTTGCGGTGGCCACGCCGTGCTGTCCCGCGCCGGTTTCGGCGACAATGCGGCGCTTGCCCATGCGGCGCGCCAGTAGAGCCTGGCCGATGCAGTTATTGATCTTGTGCGCGCCGGTGTGTAGCAGGTCTTCCCGCTTCAGGTAGATCTTCGCGCCGCCAAACATTTCAGTGAGCCGCTGGGCGAAGTAGAGCGGCGTCGGGCGGCCCGCGTAGTTATGCAGCAGGTCATCCAGTTCGCGGTGAAACTCGGGATCTTTACGCGCTTCGTTGAAAGTGTTTTCCAGCTCTTCGAGCGGAGACATCAGAACTTCGGGGACAAAGCGCCCTCCATAGGGGCCGAAATGCCCGGAGGCGTTGGGTTCAGAAGTCAGCATGAGAGTACCGTTTGTATAAATTCCGCCATTGCTGTGTGATCTTTCCTGCCGGGAGAACTTTCCAGGCGGCTGCAGGCGTCTACGCCCCAGGGTTGCAGGCGAACGATTGCCTCGCGCACGTTTCCGGAGTGAAGGCCACCGGCGAGGATGAGTTTGTGCCCATTGGTGCGCGCAACGCTCCAATCGAAAGGGATGCCGGACGCGGGGCCGTCGAGCAGAAGAGCTTCGGTGTCAAATCGGTCGAGCGGCGCGGGGTCGAAGCCGGGGCGGACGCGGGCGGCTTTCCATACGCGCACGCCGCGGGGAACATCGGAAGGCGCTTCGTCCCCGTGAAGTTGGGCCACATCCAGGCCAAGGCGCTGTGAGACGGCCTTTACCCGATCGGCGGATTCATTCGCGAACACACCCACTTTCCAGACATGCGCCGGAACGCTGCGAATCCAGCGCGACAGAGTTTGCTCTTCGATGAACCGCGGGCTGGACGGGATGAAATTGAAACCGACAGCCTGCGCTCCGGCATCGGTTGCCGCCAGCGTGTCTTCAAGAGTTGTGAGGCCACAGATCTTTACAAACATAAGCCCTTTACAAACATAAGCCTTTTACAAACATACGTTCTTTACAAACATAAGTTTCGAATCGCTTCGGCGGGGTTGCCTGACTTCATCAGGGACTCTCCGATCAGGAATGCCTGATATCCGGGAAGTTGTTGGATGTCCGCCGCGGTGAAGATGCCACTTTCGGCTATTTTGACCATACTATCCGGAATGAGCGGTTCCAGGCGTTTCGAGACTGTGAGATCGACTTCGAAGGTGCGGAGATTCCGGTTATTGACGCCAATGATTTCGGCGCCGGAACTTAGCGCGGCATCGAGTTCGGCTTCGTCGTGGACTTCTACCAGCGCGTCCATCTCAAAACTGGCGGCAAGTTCGCGAAAGGCGCGGAGTTGCCTGCGGTCGAGAATCGCGGCAATGAGAAGAATAGCGTCGGCGCCGGAGGCGGCGGCTTCAAAAATGTGGTA
>JALYXI010000216.1 GCA_030947245.1 Acidobacteriota bacterium | reverse complement strand
CGTCAGTTACCTGCGAGGTAGGGTCATAGATCGGAATCTGTTTCCCCGCGGAGGTTACCCAATTACTGAAGTCACCGGTGTACATTTCCGCCGTGGGAACCGTAGTGGAGAATCCGGTTGCGCCATTGCGGTTCCGGAACCCTTCGTAAGAGAAGAAAAAGAACGTCTTGTCTCTGCCGTGGTAAACCTTGGGAATCCAAACCGGCCCCCCGGCTGTAATCCCGAAATCATTCTGTTTATAAATTGGCGCGTTCTTCTTCAGGGTGTTGTCCGCATTCCGGCCGCCCGAGTTGTTAAAGAAGTTATTGGCGTCAAATGCGTTGTTCCGCAGAAATTCATAGGCGGAACCATGCAGGCTATTGGTACCGGATTTTGAGGTAAACGTCATGATGCCGCCGGCCGCGTGCCCGTACTCCGCTTTAAATCCATTGGTGTCGACGGTGAACTCGGTAATTGCCTCGACGGAGGGCGCGTTCGAGGACACCCAACTCACCTGCAGCGCACGGGTGGTGTTGATAGAAACACCGTCCAGCGAAGTACCGTAGCTAGCCGCTTGGCCGCCACCCAACATGAAGCCGTTATCGCCGCCGATGTTCTTCGATTCCGGAGTCAAAGTCGCCAGATCGAAAGGACTGCGCACCGCGCCGCCCACCACCAGCGGCAGGTCATTCACAAGCCGATTGTCAATAGTGACGCTGCTCTTCGCATCTTCCGTATGCAGATTGATCGCGGAAGCCTGAATCTCCACCGCTTGCGTGGAAGATCCGATTTCCAGCGTTGCGTCCGCGCGCACCGTAGTCGCGGCATTCAGTGTAAGCGCTCTCTCCTCGGAAGGACGAAAGCCCTGCTTTTCCACGCGAATGTTGTACAGACCGGCAGGCAGGCTGGGTACTGTAAATTCTCCGCTCTCATTCGTTGTGAGAGCATTTGCCACGTTCGTGGCAGTGTTGATGACCGTGACTTTGGCGTCCGAGATCACAGCGCCGGAAGAATCGCGCACCGCGCCGGTAATGGTGCCGCGCTCAGATTGCGCGAACAGAGCCAAAGATGAAAAAGCGAAACAGGCTAGCCATAGCACGGCTAACCGGGCGATACGGAACATACAGAGTTCTCCTGAAAGCAAATTCACACTCCGAAGTGCGGTTGAGTGGACTGTATCACGAAAGCGAACTGCTAATCAATCACGCTTCACGGTTCGGGGTACTACTCTCAGCTCCGATTCCCAGGTCCGGTACACGCCAACGCTTGAGGGTCACGCCGGCTTCGAGTACCGGTAACCCTCGCCCCAGGTCATCACGATAAACGGATAGCGCAGTCCATACATCCGCTCGTAGGTCTGGGTGTAGTCTTCTCGATGATCCACGGTGTGGCCCATCTCATTTTCATGGCCGGTGATGATGAGATCGGGGTTTACACCTCGCACGATGCGGTGAAGACTATTCGCCCAGCAGTTCGGCAATAGGAGATTCACGTGATGATCGCGCCCGATCTGCGCGATCCAGTCAAAGTCGGATCCCGGAACGTCGGTTAGGCTCTGGTCGCCGGTCTGGATCACGGTCAAGCCTTCCGGCGTCGTGACACAGTTGATGTTATTCAAAATCGACTCGCCCTGATGGCCGGGATACGCTGTGATCGTCAGGGTTTGCCTCCCGTGTTTCACGGGAATTTTCTGAACGGCATTCGTAGCGCGTTTCGGATAGGTGAGAGCGTGGGCCAATTCGAGATTCTCCGCCCAGAGGCCATCCGGAGCGATCACCGGCTTACCGAGAGCGAGAAATTGGCGGGCAACCTGCTGATTCGCATGGTCGCCATGCAAGTGGCTAATGAATGTCGCGTCGGATTGGGCTGCGATCCGTGCCAGCAAATCGTTTCCGGCATTAAAACCCGGTATGCGCGCCACCCCCGGCACGATGTCGTACGTAAACGACACAGACGGGGTGCGGATGAGAAAGCCGTGGTTATAAAGCTTCCATACGCGCATGCCATTGGAAACAGTTGTTTGTTCGATCTCGTCCAGCGCTCGCGAGAGCCGCATTCGATAGTATTTCTGAACCAGCGGCTTCTCCGGCGCAGTCTTGATGTGAAGCACATCGTCCAAACGGATCAGGGCCGCGCGCCGCACGGGGTTTTCATCAATCGAAGGCGGGAAATTTTCCAGTACATATTCCACCCATTCGAGCGACCGTTCGATCCATTCGTCCGGGGCATCGAGTAGTTCGGGGGCGGTCAGGATCCGGCGGGAAGAAGAAACAAACTTCGGATGCGGGTCGTCATCGGCTGCGCGAAGCAGCTTTGCCGATACGGTTAGCAGGGAAAGTAGGTGGCGGCGGGTCATGGCCGTTTCAGAAGTAGAGCCTCAGACCAAACTGGAGATTGCGCGGTCCGGTATTGGTACGTAGGCTGGTGATTACCCCAAATGTGGATGAGTTGATGTTGCCATCCGGGTTGCCGAACGTGGTGCTATTAAGAAGGTTAAATGATTCGGCCCGAAACTGCAGGGAAACGCGCTCAGTGAGCTTAGTATCTTTGAACAGCGAAGCATCCACATTCACCAACGCCTGGGTCCGGGTTCGCGGCAGGTTGCGCGGCCCGTTCCCGAAAGTAAATGCCGGGATATTGAGAAGGCCGCGCGGTTCAGCCAGCGGTCTACCGTAGGGTCGGAGAGCGAAGGGTCTCCGATCACGTTCGGGCGGTTCCCGCCAAATGCCGGTGAATTGGCAGTCACTGAAATGACATTGCCGCTCAAAAGACTCGTGATCCCGTTCAACTGCCAGCCGCCCAGAACGCCCCGGTAGAGACGATTGCCCGACTTTGCAATCGGGAGCCGGTAGGTGCCGGAGAGCACCAGCCGGAGCGGCTGGTTACTGGTGGAAACGGCTTTTTCGGCGCGCAGATTGTCCCAATTCTGGACCGAATTGCTTCCCGAATCGTTGAAGTTATTTTCGCCATTCCCAAGGTTGTTATCCAGCAATTTCGACCAGGTGTAGGACAGCAGTACCGTGAGGCCTTGTGAAAACCGTCTTTGCAGCCGAAGGGTGGCCCCATGATAGGTGGACCCGGCCCAATTATCGAGCGCCGTGACGCCGGTAAATTGCGGATAGGGGGTAAGCAGCGACGACCGCGGAACGGTGGGTTGGGACAAAAGACCGATGTTCACAAGCGAAGCGTAAGGGTTCGGCGCCTGCTGTTGCAGCGCGGAGCCGAGCGCTAGGGCGGCGGACGGCAAATGGTCAAAGTTATAGTCCGCTTCCAGGTGGACGCCACGGTTGGCGATGTAACCGGCTTCCAAAGTCCACTGTCCGGGAAGCTGTTGCTGGATGTTGAAGTCCCATTGCTGCGAGTAGCCGGTTGCCAGCGAGCGAAGGTTTCCGTTGATATTCGTTCCGATACCCGTCAACGCCCCCAATGAGGGGCCCGACGGCAAAACAATGCCATTCGGCAGAGGATTACTCAAACTGGTAGCGGGCGTCAGCCCCCCATCTACCGAACCGATGATTGAAGTTTGGCTCGAGTATCCAGTCGATCCGAGATTGACAAAAAGACCAGTGGTGGGCAGATAAAAGATTCCATAAGAGGCGCGAATGACCGTTTTGGGAAAGAGTTCGTAAGAGAGCCCTACGCGCGGACCGAAAGCAGTATAACTGGTGTCGCGGTTGCCGCGGGAAAGATCTCCCGTTCCCGGGAACACAATGGCGCCATGGAGCGGAAGGCCGTTCACCGTGGATTGGGCGTTTGGATCGAAATTGCTTATGGCGTTATATCGATCCGTGGTCGGACCCTCATGTTCCCAGCGAAGTCCCAGATTCGCGGTCAGCTTGGGCCCGACTTTCCAGTCATCCTGAACAAACAGTCCTATGTTTTTGGTTGTGTACATCGGATAGGGGTACCGGTAGAGAGTTCCGCTCGCCGGGTTGCCGAGCAGGAAGGAGGCATACCCGTAGCCGCTGGTGGCGGCTGCGTTCGGATCGGGTCCATTGGTGAAACGGCGGTCGAAATTGATCTGGAATTGCGCCGTTCCCTGAACGCTGTTCCACTGGTAAACCCGGAACTCGGCGCCGGCCTTCAGGTTGTGATTGCCTCGGATGTAGGTGATGCTGCCGGCGGCGGTATAGGAATTGTCGCGCGGTCCGGAAGCATCGCCCTGGTTCTGTCCGATGGACGAGATATCGCTAAGCGCGAAAAACGGAAATTCCTGAAATTCCAGTTCCCGGTTGATGGCGGCGGGCAAGCCGATTTTCGTTACGTCAAAGCCGAAGCTTCGGTCGGTACGGTCGATTCCAAACCGGTTTAGTCCGGTGCGAAATTCCATCAGCAGGTTGGGGCGGAACGCGTCTGTGTAGCTGATTACGGCGCTGTTTCGGGGATAAACCGCGGGCGCGCCGGACGGGTCGGCGACATTGCCGCCGTAGAACGCCGGATTCACGCTCTCGGTTTTGTCCCAGGTGTAACGGCCCGCAAGCCTTCTGGCAGGGGTGAAGTAATGGTCGATCTTCAGGCCCCAAAGATTCTTATCCAGGGCCGCCGATCCATAGCCCTGATAATTGCTGGCGCCGGTGCTGCCGGGAACCAGGTTCGGTCCCGGGTAATAGGAACCCACCGCGAGAGCAACAGGATTCAGCCGGTCAGGAGGAATGACGTTGCCGGGAAATGGACTGCGGATATACTGGCCGGGCCGGTTTGGATCCGGCCTGGTGGTCAATGGGTCGTAGATGGTAATCAAGCGGCCACTCGAATCAACCGTATTCGAGAAGTCCCCGGTTCGTTGTTGACCGGTGGGAACGGTGTAGAACGCACGGGATGCTGTTCGCTGCCGCGCGCTTTCCCAGTTGGCGTAGAAAAACGTTTTATTGTGAATCACCGGTCCGCCGACTGTCGCTCCGAACTGATTGAAGGTAAACGGAACGCGCGCTTTCCCCACGCGATTGCTGAAAAAGTCGTTAGCATTCAGTGATTTATTCCGAAGAAAATCCCAAGCGCTGCCGTGGTAGTCATTGGTTCCGCTCTTGGAGATGAAATTGATTACACCGCCTCCCGTACGGCCGAACTCCGCGCCGGCGTTGCGCGTGATAATGCGGAATTCTTCTGTGGCATCCGGAGAAAGGGAGATCTGCGCACCCCCGGACGTGTGATTTTCCGCAGCCGTGCCATCCACCATGACATTGTTTACCGAAGGAGCGCCACCGGAGATGGAGATGCGGCCATCGCCGTAAGCGGAAACGCTCAGGCCGCCAAAACTTCCCAGGGGACACACGCCCGGGACCAGGTTTACCAGGGCCAGTACATTGCGGCCGTTGAGCGGCAGATCCACAATGGGGCGCCTGTCTATCACGGTGCTTTCCGACGAGGTTTCCGTTTCGAGCGCCGGGGGAGCGCCGGTAATTTCCACGCGCTGGCTGCTGGCTCCAATTTCAAGCTCCGCATCCGCTCGCAATATTTGGCCTTCGTCCAGATGCAAGCCGCCTCGCTGCAGTGTCTGGAAGCCGGAGGCGGTGACGACTACTGAGTACTCGC
>JALYXI010000408.1 GCA_030947245.1 Acidobacteriota bacterium | reverse complement strand
GCGATGGACAGGCTGATCTGCTTTGAGAGGCTTTGGCGGGCCAGAAGCTGGAGGCTGGCGAAGCCGGGAAGGCGAAACTGATTCAGGTCGTCTTCGTATTGGAGACCGTAGGCGCGGATTCCGGCGGAGACCAAGGTTCGGCCGCGGTCATAACTGAGCTGCGCGGAACCCTGGTGTTTGGGAATCTGCGGGACTCGCGGACCGGTTGCGTAGCGAGAGTCGACGAACAAATATCCGGCTTCGGCCCGCCACTTGCGCCAGCGATGCATCGCGCTGAACTCGATTCCTCGCGAGGTGGAATCCGCTCCGTTTTGGCGCTGCCGGATGATTTGAGCCGGCGTGCTCAGGAGAGTCACGTTCGTGATCAGGTGGGCCAGGGCGTTGCGGAAGGCGGTTATGCGGATGACTCCGTTTTCCGTTAGGTAATCCGCGCCGATTTCCGCGCCGAGCAGGGTTTCGGGGCGGAGACCGTTGTTCGCTTGCGTGGCTGTGTTGCCCACACGGAATTCACGGTAGAGCTCGTTCAACGTGGGTGACCGGAAGGCGCGATAAGCGGAACCTCGGGCCTTCCATCGGTTCTGCCCGTATACGAACCCGGCTGACGGATTCAGGAACTGATTCCCTTGGCCCGTGAACTGGTGCCGGAGACCGGCAAAGAATCGAGCCTGTCTCCAGGAAATATTTCCCTGGGCGAATTCGCCGTGCTGGAGAAGCGTTCCGCCTCCGAACCGGCGGCCCGTGGGGAAGACAGCGTCGGTTGAGAAGCCGCGGTCCTGGTTGACATCGCCGCCTGTGGTTAGGTTCCAGATGCCTGAGTGATGGTTCCAAAGCAGGTCGGCGCCGTTGCCGTTAGCGGGGACTGTCTGGCGGGCGGTCAGGCGCTCCGTGGCACGGTTGGCGCCGATCGCGGAGTAGGTGCTGTGGTACTGCTCTTGAGTACGGAAGCCCAGGAAGGAAACCTCGTTCTGGGAGAACTCTTTGACGTAGTGAAGCGAGGCGGTGCCCAGGCCGGTGGAGTTCTGGGTAAGCGAAGTTCCATTGGCCCGGTCTTCCCCGAGAATGTTGAGTTCGGCGAAGAAGCGGTGTGAGCCCGTGAACGTATCGAAGCGGAAATCGCCGGTGACGAATTCGACGTTGGCGCGGCGATCGATCGCGCCGCGAACGCCGCCGGGAACTACGAAGTAGCCGTCGGTGCGGTAAGCGCGGGCGGAGGCGGAGAGGGCGAAGGTGTTCCAGAGGTCCGATGCGCCGGCCCAGATGTCATTCGAGCTTTCGTTACCGGCTTCGTAGCCGCCGTAAAAGTGGAGGCGGTCGGGCTCGCGGCTGAACAGGCCGATGGCGCCTCCGAGAGCGAGATCGCCGAAGACGCTGGTGGAGGCGCCGCGCGAGATTTCGACCCGGCGAAGATCCTCTGGCGGGAAGCGGGTCCAATAGACCCAGCCCCCGAACGGGTCGTTCATGGGAACGCCGTCCCATAGGACCAGGGAGCGGCTAGCGCCGGAGCTACCGATACCGCGGAGGGAAACACCCTGGGTGGTGGGATTGGCTACAACGCTTGAAGTGCGGCGGAACAGGCTGAAGCCGGGAACTTCCCGGAGACGGTCATCGATGTTGACCCCGGGAGTTTGGGCAAGGTCGCGGGCGCTCACTTCCGTGATGTTGGCGGGGGATTCGGTAGTGACGTTTTCAACGACCGTGATGGAGGTGCGGACGGGTTCAGGAGTTGGGGTTTGGGGGTAGATCGCTGAGGCCCACCACAGCGCGAGGATGCCGGCCTTCGCCGCGGAATGCATCCGGGGCGGTGCTGAAGAGGATCTGGAAGGCGGAATCATCGGAGGCGGGAAGTGGCTGATTGATCTTCAACGGGGCGGCGAAGGCTAGAAAGTTCAGCATAGTATAGACATCGTTCTCCGCGCGGAAGCCTTGGGAGAGAAGCGTAACGCCGCGGTTCTGACCGGTCAGTTCCCAGACAAGAAAAGCGCAGCATTCGACGGCGCGTTCGAACCAATCCTCGGGAGCGGTATTGGCGCGATCGAGAAAAATTTCGACCGCCCCCAGATCCTCGCGGGTGAACTCGCGGACTTGGAGGCCGCCGGTGTGGGCGGTGCTTTTCCAATCGACATGACGGGCGCTTTCCGTCGAGACGTACGGGCGAATGTGATAGAAGTCGGAACCCTGTCCCCGAGCGTCCTGTTCGAGTTCGCCCACAATGCCGGAAAGCAGGGCTTCGAAGCCAGGCTGCGGATCCAGGCAGGGATACACCAGAGTTTCGCGGCGCAGAGTGACGCGGGCGATCTTTTCCACGAAGCCGAAGGGAAAGCGCGTCGCGAAGAGGAAGAGGTTTTCGGTATGGGAACCGCGGCGGGGAAAGACCACCTGGACGGGTTCTTCGAGGGTGCGCCGGCCGGGGAGGATGGGGAAGTAGAGCGGCACGGCGAGGATGGGGTCGGGAGGTTCGCCTGTAACCCGAATCGAGAAAGAAGGGATGGCGCGCTTGACGTTGCGAAGGCGGATGCGGGCGGCGGTGGGACGGCGGGCGGAGATGTGGTCGGGCAGGAGGAGTTCGAGTTCGAGACCGGCTAGAACCAGGCGGCTGACGAAGCCCGAGATCAGGAGAGTCGCGAGCATGGCGGCCAGGATGAGGAAAAGAAGATTGTTGGCGGAGAGGGCGGCGGCGGAGCCGACCAGGACCAGAGCGACCGCGAATAGGACGCCTCCGCGGGCGATGCGGTTGCGTATCCGGCGGCGGAGAAGTTCTGTCCAGGGTGGCAGTCTCACCTGTTGTCATACTGAAGCCAAATGGCCTACAAGTCTATCGACAGCTATGGACTGATTGGGGATCTGCATACGGCGGTGCTGGTAGGGACTGACGGCTCAATGGACTGGGGATGCTTCCCGGACTTCGACAGCCCCAGCGTGTTCGGGGCAATTCTGGACGAGAACAAGGGCGGGCATTTCAAGATCTGTTCCACGCGGGAAGGGAGAGCGCGCCAGATGTACTTGCCCGATACGAATGTGCTGGTGACGCGGTTTCTGGACCCGGAAGGCGTGGGCGAAGTGATCGACTTTCTCGCCCTGGGGGAAGTTGGCCGGAAGTGGCGGGAAGTGGTGCGGATTTCGCGGTGCGTGCGGGGAACCGTGAAGTTCCGGATGGAGTGCGCGCCGCGGTTCGACTACGCGCGGGCGGAGCACCGGATAATCCTTGATGGCAACCGTGCGCGATTCACTTCGGGCGAGATCCGGATGGATCTGACCAGCACGATCGAACTTCGGGAGCACCAGGGGCAAGCGGCGGTCTGCGAGTTCCAGTTGCAGGAGGGCGAGCGGGCGAGCTTCGTGCTGCGGTATGCGCCGGAGGAGAAGGCCGTGGCTGAGACAGATCTGAATCGGAAAACCGAAGAGCAGATGCAGGCTACGATCGCTTATTGGAAGGAGTGGGCGGAGCGATGCAAGTACCAGGGACGGTGGCGCGAGATGGTGGTGCGGAGCGCGCTGGCGTTGAAGATGCTGACTTATGCGCCGACGGGCGCGATCATCGCCGCGCCGACATGCAGCCTGCCGGAGGTTATAGGCGGAGAGCGGAACTGGGACTACCGCTACACCTGGATTCGGGATGCGGCATTTACCATTTACGCGTTCCTTCGGCTGGGGTACTTCAAGGAGGCAACCGCTTTTATGGAGTGGCTGCACCAGAGGTGCAAGGAGAACCAGGAGACAGGGCCGATTCAGGTTATGTACCGGATTAACGGGTCGGCCGCGTTGAAGGAGTTCGAGCTGGAACATCTGGAGGGGTACCGGGGCAGCAGGCCGGTGCGTGTCGGGAACGCGGCGGCGGACCAACTGCAATTGGATATCTATGGGGAACTGATCGATTCCATCTACCTGTACAACAAGTACGTGGAGCCCATCAGTTGGGACTTGTGGGGCAATGTGCGGCAGATGTTGGATTGGCTTTGCGACAACTGGGAACGCCCGGACCACAGCATTTGGGAAGTGCGGAGCGGCCCACAGCAGTACACGTATTCGAAGATGCAGTGCTGGGTGGCGCTGGACCGCGGGATCCGGATTGCGCGGAAGCGGAACCTGCCGTTTCACTTTGAGAGGGTGCTAAAGGAAACGCACCGGATTTATGAGGCCATTATGGAAAAGGGGTGGAGTGAAGAGAAGCGGAGCTTTACGCAAACGTTCGGCGGCAACGCGGCGGATGCGACCAGCCTCTTGTTTCCGCTGATGCTGTTTGTAGCGCCCCGGGACCCGCGGATGGAGGGGACGCTAAAGCGGGTGCAGGAAGAACTAGTGAGCGACAGCCTGGTGTACCGGTACAAAGCGGGGCCGGACGATGGAATGAATGGCGTGGAGGGAACGTTCAGCGTTTGCACGTTCTGGATGGTAGAGGCGCTGGCGCGTGCAGGGCGGGTGGATGAGGCGCGGCTGACCTTCGAGAAGATGCTGACGTACGCGAATCCGGTCGGGTTGTATGCGGAGGAAATTGGACCCTCCGGGGAAGCGATGGGAAACTTCCCGCAGGCGTTTACGCATTTGGGATTGATTTCCGCGGCTATCACTTTGGACCGGGTGTTGGGGTGAAGACACGCTACGATGCTGTAATGCGATTGGCCGGAATAGTGTTAGTAACAGGGCAATTGGTTTCCGCTGCTTCCCTGATGTATGTGGGGACCTACACACAGAAGGGGAGCCAGGGTATTTATGTGTGGCGCTTCGACTCGCGGAAGGGGGAGGCTACGGCCTTAGGCTTGGCGGCTGAGACGCCGAGCCCGTCATGGTTGACATTGCATCCGCGGTTGAACGTGATGTACGCGGCGAATGAACTGAGCAACTATCAGGGGCTTTCGAGCGGGGCTGTGAGTGCCTGGGCCATCGACCGGGGAACGGGTAAGCTGCAGCGGCTGAGCATTGTCCCCTCGCGCGGGGGCGGCCCTTGCCACCTGACCTTGGATCATTCGGGAAACTTCCTGTACGTGGCAAATTATGGAGGCGGGAGCGTGGCCCGGTTCCCGGTGAAGCTGGATGGGCAGATCGGGGACGCGGCTGAATTTGTCCAGCACGCGAAGGAGACGAGGGCGCCGCATGCGCATTCCGTGACGTTCGCGCCGGACGGGAAGACGCTGCTGGTGGCGGACTTGGGATTGGACAAGATTATGATGTATCACCCGGATCTCACGGCGGCTTCGCCCGCCTTTGCTTCGGTGCCGGAAGGATCGGGACCGCGGCATCTGGCATTTACTCCTTCGGGCAAGTTCTTTTACGTGATCAACGAGTTGAAGTCCACGGTAACGGGGTTCCGCTGGGATGGCAGGGACGCGAAGGAGATCGGGACAGTATCGAGTCTCCCGGCGGGATTCGTGGGCGAGGATAGTTCGGCCGAGATCGCGGTGTCCCCCTCAGGGCGTTTTGTGTATGCGTCAAACCGGGGCGCGGACACCATTGCGTGTTTCCGGATCGGACGGGATGGCGCATTGACCGCGGCGGGACAGACCCCATCGGGAGGGAAGAATCCGCGGAATTTCGCATTCGATCCGACCGGCAAGTGGATGCTGGTGGCAAATCAGGATTCGAACAACATCGTGATTTACAAGGTGAACCGGAGGAGTGGGGAGTTGACCGCGACGGGTCGGACCATTCAGGCAAACATGCCGGTGTGTGTCAGGTTTCTTGCTCGCTGAAGCTATTTATTCTCGCGGCGCTCGGCTGGCGCGTCCTTCCAGCCTTCTTTGGCGGACTTGGCGGCTTCCTTAATCTTCAGACCGGCTTCTTTCGCGGCCTTTTCACCCTTCGCCGCGACTTCGTGCGCCGCCTTTCCCGCTCTATAGGCGGCGGTGTCGGCATCGGTTTTGGCGCGGGAATCGGTTTCGCGTATGTTGCGGCGCTGACAGCAGGTGAGGGCGAAGGCGGCTGTGAGAACTAAGAATTTCGGGGTCATACGTTCTGAATAGCAGCATACCGTGGGCCATTCAGTCTTTAAGATGGAGAGATGGCATTAACGGTGTTCATCACGGGCGCGTCGTCCGGATTCGGGGCGGCGATTGCGAGACGATTCTCCCGCGAAGGCGCGAAGGTTGTAGCGACGGGGCGGCGCGCGGATCGATTGGAAACTCTGCGAAACGAACTAGGCGACGGGGTGCTGACGCTCGAATTCGACGTCCGGGACCGCAGCGCGGTGGAGCGGGCCGTGGCGGAACTGCCGAAAGAATTCGCCGCGATCGACATTTTGGTGAACAATGCCGGACTGGCGCTGGGGTTGGAACCGGCGCATGAAGCGGTGATGGACGAGTGGGAGGCGATGGTGGACACCAACATCAAGGGCCTGCTGTATTGCACGCGCGCGATTCTGCCCGGGATGGTCAAGCGAGGGCGCGGGCACGTGGTGAACATCGGCTCAACCGCGGGCGAGTTTCCGTATCCGGGAGGGAACGTGTATGGCGGAACCAAGGCATTCGTCTACCAATTTGGACTCAATCTGCGGGCGGATCTGGTAGGGACACCGATTCGGGTGACCGACGTGGAGCCGGGAATGAGCGGCGGGACGGAGTTTTCGAATGTGCGGTTCCGGGGGGACGATGCCAAGGCCGCGGCTGTATATGAGGGCGCGGATGCGCTGACGCCGGAGGATGTGGCGGACGCGGTGCAGTGGGTTACCGCGCGCCCCGCGCATGTGAATGTGAATTCCGTACAGTTAATGCCGGTTTCGCAGGCTTTCGGGCCGTTCGTGGTGAAGCGGAAGGTGTAGTGTCAAGCGCGCGCCATCTAACTCAGTCGTAAAGAAACTCGGGACGCCGCTTCAGCTTGGGCGCCGTTTGTTTGCGGGCAAGGCAAAACATCTGCTCGCCCCGGAATTGAGTGGGTTGATGCAGATCCTGCAATAAGCCTGTCACCCAGGATGCCGAGTTGTAGCCCGGAGCGTTGCGAGTGAAGAGGGAAACGATTTCGAAGCCGGCGGCCTCCAGTGCTTCGGTGAGCTCAGCCGGGGTGTATTCGCGCACATGGCCCACGTCGTCTGCTGCATATTTGGAGTAGAGTTGCGGGTTGCCGGACATCTCGAGCACACGCGCCACGGCGGTTGCGCTCGCTACATTCGGAGTCGTAATCAGAAGAGTCCCCTGACCGGCAAGAACGCGGCGGGTTTCAAACAGCAGATGCATCGGGTCATGCAGCATGTGCTCGAAGATCTCGCACGCCAGGACACAATCGAAATAGCCATCGGGATAGGGATAGGGATCGCGTTCGGCATCGAACAAGTCGCACTGGCATTCGAAAATCGTCTGGCCGTTCACGGAAGCGGTTTTGGTATCCACAGTGCCGGGCGCGCCCAGATACGCAGCTCTCACTTCCCGGTAGCCAAGAACATTGTGGAGAGCGGGAGTCATCTGCATATACGCGCCCAACTCCAGTACGCGGCCGGTGCCGGCGGGCGGGGGCACAAGAGCGAGAGAAGTAGCGATGCGCTCCAGATGAATCTCCCGGTAGCGTTCCGCGTCCGCAT